>NZ_JAWORD010000050.1:0-3404 GCF_033337665.1 Vibrio sp. Vb2960
AGAGTGATTCGCAACGCTTGGCAGTTTCGCTTCGCTCAAGTATAGCCAAGCGCTGCTCACACCTTAATGCGGCGTTAGCCGTCAAAATGGAGAAAACATGGAAGTACAATTCTTAGAGAAAAACTCTGATTACAAGTCAGTCCTAGAAGTGTTGTTACAACTTCGCCCAAATTACAACTTAGATACTTTGTCTGGTCAGATCGAGAAGCAGCAATCAAATGGTTACCAAGTCGTCTATGTCAAATCGCCAGAAGGCGTACTAGCAGCAGCAGGCTTTAGCGTAGGTGAAAAGCTTGCTTGGGGTAAGCATATTTACATTGAAGACTTAGTAACTAATGCGCAATTTCGTTCGAGTGGAGTAGGTAAATTTATTATCGATTGGTTTAAAACATATGCTTTAGAAAGCGGTTGCGAACAAATACATTTGGATTCTGGTGTTCAGCGTTTTCCAGCACATAAGTTCTATTTACGCGAAGGTTTCAATATCGCTAGTCACCACTTTTCTATAGTTGGCGTCCAAAACGGCTAACAAAGCGTTTAAGACGGATTCACAACGCTTGGCATTTTTGGTTTGTATCAGCTTAAGTGTTTACGGCACAATGGTTTAGGTTAGGTGGTCGCGTTGTTCACCACTTAACGCGGCGTTATACGCCGGAGTACTACATGTGCTAGATATAATAAAATATAAATTGAGTAATAAATGACGACACAACAATACCCGCCAATCAACTACGATGGCGCTCGGAAAGTATACAAAGATCAACCAGGAAATATTGCGGCTTTGACCGATGTAATCACACGCAGGTTGGTGCAAAGTGAAGAATGGAATTATGTCAATCCAGGAGATTTGGGGTTTGCGCTTTACACTAGATCACTATATTTAAAACTTGCGGACATTGATAGTGCATTGCACTCTCTTGTCGCTTGGCAATATTTTGAATCAAAAAGTATTGAATATGCCTTACTGGAAGATGGCGAAAAGATTACGATTTCGTTACCAAACAAAGAGGTGTCATTTGGTTTTCATTCCGACAGGGATCTCCGTGGGATTGAAGGCGCTCACCTGGAGATATCCACATGGCGATCCTTGTTGTGCGAAGATTTTGATAGCGCAAGACGTTTTGTCAAAACCGTGGATCACCCGCAAGTTAAATGGCGAAGCGAGTCTGGTGATACGTTCATGAGGTTGCTCGGGTGTGTTTTCAGCTTGAGTGATGGCGAGCTAATGGATTTGATTCAGGAGTACGTCAACCATAGCGCCTCTGAGCCGGTGAGTCACGATAAGCCTGATAGTGTCACCTACCTCGATTTACCAGTGATCGATGTGATGATGAAAGTATTTGGTGGCGCTGATGAAAAAACCTACCAGAAGGCAATGTACTCTGCAGTTCAAAATCACCATGAATATTGGAGCCAGCCACGTCTGAATGATTCAGAACACGGCTATTTTTCCATGCAACTGACCACCCTGGCTAAAGTCGCCTTTGCAAGGCATGGTTACCGCATTGGTTTTGAGACTGACTATGTACCAGAGGCGTTCTATACCCGACCACTACCCACGTTGAGCTATGATTTTTTAAATAAATACACAGCACAAGAAAACGGCTAAACGGTATTGCCTCTTTTGGCTTACGTATAACAAACTGTTTAAGAGTGATTCGCAACGCGTGGCATTTTTGCTATGCGTTGGTTTTGGTGTTTTAGGTGGCATGCGGGAGCTTCGGTACAGCGTTGCTCACACCTTAACAGGGCGTTAGGCACCAGTAGAGCAGTACGTAGGAAAATAGTCATATGAAGATACTTGAATTTATAGCATCAATAATTGATTCCCTTGCATGGCCAATGACAATACTCCTATGCACATTGATCCTGAGAGAACCCATGGGGAAGTTACTAGGACGCGTTTCTAAGTTTAGGTACGGTGAAATAGAAGCAGAATTCCAAGAACGACTAGAAAAATTAGGCTCGTTTGGACAAAGTGAAGAAATCAAGGGAGATGCTGGCACTGCAAGTGCATCTGTTGCTCTTGAAGACTTAGCTGAAACATCACCTAGAGCTGCAGTTTTGGAAGCGTGGTTGAAAGTGCAAAAGGCAACTAGTTCCTTTTGTACTGCTAAAGGGTTTCCTAGGGATGTGTCTCATCAAGGTCTGTTCAGGCTTGCAAGAGAAAGAAATTTAGATATCGATGCATTCCAAACAGCTCATCAAGAGCTACGTTTATTGCGTAATAAAGCGGTACATGCAACTGACTCAGATATAACGACTGAAACAGCACTTCAATATATAAAGAATGCCAATTTCCTAGCTGACGAATTCAACATGAGGGCAAATGGTGCCTAACAAACTGTTTAAGAGTGATTCGCAACGCGTGGCATTTTTACTATGCGTTGATTTTAGTGATTAAGGTGGTTTGCAGTGGCTTTGGTATTGCGTTGCTCACACCTTAACAGGGCGTTAGCTATTTTTCGGATTTAGCGAGAAATTTCAAATGGAATGGATTAAAAAAGAAACAACAGTTATAGATAAATTGTGTTCCAACAATCAATTGCTCGCAAATACAATTGATACTGCTTTATGGTCAGCATTTTCAAAAATTGATGAACATGCATACGGTCAAGATATCCTTCTTGCAAAGGAAGTGTTAAGAGGTGAGTTAGGTTTAGACCATGACCAAAAACCCGGAGATATAGATCTCTTAATCATCCCTATTGTGGGAGATACCCCTTTACTGCACAAAACTGTAGCGGTTGAAGCCAAAGTAGTTAGACCTACAGTTCGTAAACCAAGTAAGAATGCATCATCAATGGGTGTTACGCAAACCAAAGGGTTATTAAGAGACGGATTTCCTTATACAAGTCTTTTACATGTGGTAATTCCTGAATCACTGCCATCGGAAATGCATTGGTCTATACCGCTTAAATCGATGGAACTTGATGACAATGGCGACCTAAAGGATACAGGCGAGGTTATCAAACACGATCCATTTCCTCTTATTAGTGCAGGTAGACAAAAAGGTCGTATTGTTGCCACCGATTTACCAGACGAAGCATCATATAGGGTACTAGGTCTGTCTCTAACTAACGGAGATATATCGGGCATTACGCAAGGAGATTTGCGCATGGGCAAAGTTAACCCACGTGTATCAGAAACATTGTTGGCTAATATTCGTAAGTTTTTAGTCTCAAACCCAGATAGATTTGAGCGTATCAAGTGGTTTGAATAAAATAGCTAACAAACAATTTAAGAGTGATTCAGCACGCTTGGCATTTTTGGTTTGGGTTTAGTCCAGTGTTTATGGTGTTAAAATGAAGTGCCGTGGTCGCGTGCTTCACCCCTTAATTGGGCGTTATGCTCTATGCTGAAAATGGAACTTTATGGAGGTTGGCATGAGTATCAAAGAGTCA
>NZ_JAWORD010000051.1:0-3045 GCF_033337665.1 Vibrio sp. Vb2960
CATCAACTCGAAACTCCTTCGGGTTGTATGGTTAAGTGACTAAGCGTACACGGTGGATGCCTTGGCAGTCAGAGGCGATGAAGGACGTATTAACTTGCGATAAGCCCAGATTAGGTAGTAAAAACCATTTGAGTCTGGGATTTCCGAATGGGGAAACCCAATACCATAAGGTATTACTGTTGAGTGAATACATAGCTCAACAGGGCGAACCGGGGGAACTGAAACATCTAAGTACCCCGAGGAAAAGAAATCAACCGAGATTCCGAAAGTAGCGGCGAGCGAAATTGGACTAGCCCTTAAGCTTTACACGCGTTAGACGAACAGCCTGGAAAGGCCGACGATACAGGGTGATAGTCCCGTAGTTGACGACGTGTGTTCAGTGAAATCGAGTAGGGCGGGACACGTGATATCCTGTCTGAATATGGGGGGACCATCCTCCAAGGCTAAATACTACTGACTGACCGATAGTGAACCAGTACCGTGAGGGAAAGGCGAAAAGAACCCCTGTGAGGGGAGTGAAATAGAACCTGAAACCGTGTACGTACAAGCAGTAGGAGCAGGCTTGTCCTGTGACTGCGTACCTTTTGTATAATGGGTCAGCGACTTATATTCAGTGGCAAGGTTAACCATCTAGGGGAGCCGTAGGGAAACCGAGTCTTAACTGGGCGTTCAGTCTCTGGATATAGACCCGAAACCAGGTGATCTAGCCATGGGCAGGTTGAAGGTTGAGTAACATCAACTGGAGGACCGAACCGACTAATGTTGAAAAATTAGCGGATGACTTGTGGCTAGGGGTGAAAGGCCAATCAAACCTGGAGATAGCTGGTTCTCCCCGAAAGCTATTTAGGTAGCGCCTCGGACGAATACTACTGGGGGTAGAGCACTGTTAAGGCTAGGGGGTCATCCCGACTTACCAACCCTTTGCAAACTCCGAATACCAGTAAGTACTATCCGGGAGACACACGGCGGGTGCTAACGTCCGTCGTGGAGAGGGAAACAACCCAGACCGCCAGCTAAGGTCCCAAATTACTACTAAGTGGGAAACGATGTGGGAAGGCTCAGACAGCCAGGATGTTGGCTTAGAAGCAGCCATCATTTAAAGAAAGCGTAATAGCTCACTGGTCGAGTCGGCCTGCGCGGAAGATGTAACGGGGCTAAGTAGTAAACCGAAGCTGCGGCAATGCACTTTAGTGCATTGGGTAGGGGAGCGTTCTGTAAGCGGTTGAAGGTGTGTGGTAACGCATGCTGGACGTATCAGAAGTGCGAATGCTGACATGAGTAACGATAAAGGGGGTGAAAAACCTCCTCGCCGGAAGACCAAGGGTTCCTGTCCAACGTTAATCGGGGCAGGGTAAGTCGACCCCTAAGGCGAGGCCGAAAGGCGTAGTCGATGGGAAACGGGTTAATATTCCCGTACTTCTTACAATTGCGATGGGGGGACGGAGAAGGCTAGGTGGGCCTGGCGACGGTTGTCCAGGTTCAAGTGCGTAGGCTGAGAAATTAGGTAAATCCGGTTTCTCTTAAGGCTGAGACACGACGTCGAGCATCTACGGATGTGAAGTCATTGATGCCATGCTTCCAGGAAAAGCCTCTAAGCTTCAGATTGTAAGGAATCGTACCCCAAACCGACACAGGTGGTCGGGTAGAGAATACCAAGGCGCTTGAGAGAACTCGGGTGAAGGAACTAGGCAAAATGGTACCGTAACTTCGGGAGAAGGTACGCTCTCGACGGTGAAGTCCCTCGCGGATGGAGCTATTGAGAGTCGCAGATACCAGGTGGCTGCAACTGTTTATTAAAAACACAGCACTGTGCAAAATCGCAAGATGACGTATACGGTGTGACGCCTGCCCGGTGCCGGAAGGTTAATTGATGGGGTTAGACTTCGGTCGAAGCTCTTGATCGAAGCCCCGGTAAACGGCGGCCGTAACTATAACGGTCCTAAGGTAGCGAAATTCCTTGTCGGGTAAGTTCCGACCTGCACGAATGGCGTAATGATGGCCACGCTGTCTCCACCCGAGACTCAGTGAAATTGAAATCGCTGTGAAGATGCAGTGTACCCGCGGCTAGACGGAAAGACCCCGTGAACCTTTACTACAGCTTGGCACTGAACATTGACCCTACATGTGTAGGATAGGTGGGAGGCTTTGAAGCGCAGTCGCTAGATTGCGTGGAGCCGTCCTTGAAATACCACCCTTGTAGTGTTGATGTTCTAACGTCGACCCCTTATCGGGGTTGCGGACAGTGCCTGGTGGGTAGTTTGACTGGGGCGGTCTCCTCCCAAAGCGTAACGGAGGAGCACGAAGGTGGGCTAATCACGGTTGGACATCGTGAGGTTAGTGCAATGGCATAAGCCCGCTTGACTGCGAGAATGACAATTCGAGCAGGTGCGAAAGCAGGTCATAGTGATCCGGTGGTTCTGAATGGAAGGGCCATCGCTCAACGGATAAAAGGTACTCCGGGGATAACAGGCTGATACCGCCCAAGAGTTCATATCGACGGCGGTGTTTGGCACCTCGATGTCGGCTCATCACATCCTGGGGCTGAAGTCGGTCCCAAGGGTATGGCTGTTCGCCATTTAAAGTGGTACGCGAGCTGGGTTTAGAACGTCGTGAGACAGTTCGGTCCCTATCTGCCGTGGGCGTTGGAGAATTGAAAGGGGCTGCTCCTAGTACGAGAGGACCGGAGTGGACGAACCTCTGGTGTTCGGGTTGTGTCGCCAGACGCATTGCCCGGTAGCTAAGTTCGGGATCGATAACCGCTGAAAGCATCTAAGCGGGAAGCGAGCCTTGAGATGAGTTCTCCCTGATACTTTAAGTATCCTAAAGGGTTGTCGTAGACTACGACGTTGATAGGCAGGGTGTGTAAGCGTTGTGAGGCGTTGAGCTAACCTGTACTAATTGCCCGTGAGGCTTAACCATACAACACCCAAGGGGTTTTGATGGACTCAATGAAAGAACATTGAATGTGTAAGAACGAGAATTAAAAAAACAGCTTTCCAGATTAAAGAATTTGCTTGGCGACCATAGCGTTTTGGACCCACCTGA
>NZ_JAWORD010000052.1:0-3030 GCF_033337665.1 Vibrio sp. Vb2960
TTCTTTTAGTTGTTGATTTCATAACACTCTCCAATTTTGGGGGGTGGAAAGTGTCAACCTTATTTAGGACGGCACACCGATTGAATTAAAAAGCTAGGTTTTTACCTGGCTTTTTTTTAGTTGAAAGATACACCATTTGCCACGCGCGTTTGTGGTTAATATTTTCTGGTTACTTAGTGAGTTGATAGTTAGCTTGCGGTAAGCGGTTTTTAATAATCAAAGCGCTTATGTTATTTCGTGGGTAGTAGGAGAGAGCTTAGCTTTAAACTAATACAAAAAAGCCGCATCAAGTGATGCGGCTTCTTCTAATATGGCTCCTCCTGCTGGGCTCGAACCAGCGACCTGCGGATTAACAGTCCGTCGCTCTACCAACTGAGCTAAGGAGGAACAAATTTTAATAAGTGGTGCCGACTACCGGAATCGAACTGGTGACCTACTGATTACAAGTCAGTTGCTCTACCTACTGAGCTAAGTCGGCACAATGTTATTAATAAGTTATTAACTTAATAATGAAAAATGGCTCCTCCTGCTGGGCTCGAACCAGCGACCTGCGGATTAACAGTCCGTCGCTCTACCAACTGAGCTAAGGAGGAATTGTCTTTTTAAGAGAATAAATGGTGCCGACTACCGGAATCGAACTGGTGACCTACTGATTACAAGTCAGTTGCTCTACCTACTGAGCTAAGTCGGCACATTTTATTCTTTAACATTGTTCGTGCTAAGCACCAACAATTAATAAATTGTGGTGCCCGGAGGCGGAATCGAACCACCGACACGAGGATTTTCAATCCTCTGCTCTACCGACTGAGCTATCCGGGCGACGAGGTGTATTAAAAGGCTTTTCGGCTTTCAGGTCAACAATAAAATTAAAATAAAATATCGTTTGATGAATTTGTGCTCGGAGTGGGCTGTTTTTATGCGTTTTAAGCAGCAATGCGCCTTGCTTTAAGCGATGTTTTAACATTGATAGTGTGTTCACTTGCAAAATAAAGGCGATAAAAACAAAAAAGCACGTCTGAAAACGTGCTTTTTATTGAACAATTGACTTTAAACTAGTGCTTTACTGAGAACTTGTTTACCCAACCTTCTAGCTCATTCGCTAGTGAAGCTAAACTTTGAGTACTTGATTGACTCTCGGTTACGACAGAGTTTAGTTGTCCTCCGCTTTCATCGATAAGGTTTATGCGTAGCGCAATATCATCGCTAACCTGCGTCTGCTCAGCGGCAGCAGTAGCGATCTGCTGGCTCATTGTGGTGATAGATTCTAACGCCGTTACAATTTGCTGTAGAGCTTCAGAGGCATTCTTAGACTCTGTAACAGTGCTTTCACTGGTTTCTGCACATATTTCCATTGTGTGAATGGCATTGCGAGAGCCTTCTTGCAGATTGGAGATCATATACTGAATCTCTTTTGTGCTGTCTTGTGTGCGTCCTGCTAGGTTGCGTACCTCATCAGCAACGACTGCGAAGCCTCGACCTTGTTCTCCAGCACGTGCTGCTTCAATGGCTGCATTGAGTGCCAACAGGTTTGTTTGCTCTGCAATATCACCAATCACATCGAGCACTTTTACAATATTATTTACATCCTGATCTAGATCGGCGACCGCTTTACTCGCAGTATTTAATTGAGAAGCTAAACCTTGAATGTTTTCAACCGTGTTATGAATGAGTTTCTGAGTATGTTGGCTTTGTTTGTCAGCCTCGTCCGTATTGTTTGCGGTGTCGCTTGCTGAATTGGCAACATGGTTGGCTGAAGATGCCATTTCAGTCATCGCAGTGGCAATCATCGCCGTTGATTGCTGCTGAGATACGGTAAGATCGGCAATCGTATTTGATCGAGCTTCTACGGCAGACAACTCTGCGCGCAGTGCATGCATAGACTTCTCTAGGTTTGTCACCATGGTAGCTAGTGATTGACTCATATCTTGCACGGCACGATAGATACTTCCTCTCGGTGCCACAGTATCAAAACTGGTCTGAATGTCTCCTTGAGCGACAGCTTGAACTGCTTTGCGCACGTCGTTAGGCTCTCCACCAAGTAGATGAAGCATTTTGCGAATCGAAATGATCAGGCCACTTAGAATGCTTCCCGCGATAATCAGACATAGCACAAGCTGCCATTGTGCTGTCGACCAAAAACGTGCGTTAACTTCATTAAAGCCAATACCTGTACCGACAACCCAGCCCCAGTGTGGTGTTTTTTCTGCTATCGAGTGTTTTTCTTCAATGCTGCCATCTGCTTGTTTTTGGCTCCAGGTATATTCAACGATCTGACCTGTTTTGTGCCCCAATACATCTAGAATGAGTTGGCCTACGCTATTACCACTGCCATCTTTAAAGTCATGGAAGCTGGTTCCGTGCAGTTGAGGGTCTAGTGGTGCGGCGATGAACATCATATTTTCATCTGCGACATAAACGTATTCGTTGTCTTTGTAGATATTGTTACGAAGTAGGCGAGTGGCTAATGCTTTCGCTTCGTCTTCCGGCATTTTGCCTTCGATAGCCATCTTTTCTACTTCGGTAAGTATGCTGTACGCACTTTTAAATAGCTCAGTAACTCGAGCTTTGTTATCAAGGTTACTTGCGACGCGAAGTGTCCATAAGCCCGTTGCGGTCAAAGCTAGGAGAGCTAGCAATATGATCGCAGATAATAAATAGGCTTGAGTTTTTAGTTTCATATTTAGCTCACAAATAAAGTGTTATCACTATGCAAGGCATAGCTAAAAGAAGAAATGTAATAACTCGGGCATCTTAGTGAAGATGAATATGCTCGGATACTAATGCGTATTAAAATTACGATGAGGATTAAATTTTTAGCGTGAAATAAGTGTTTTTGAAGAAAGGATTTAATGTTCGCTGATGTTTAGAAATGAAGTGTAGATAAATGGGAAAGCGAGAAATGACGTATAAAGCAGATACAAAAAAGCCGCATCAAGTGATGCGGCTTTAAAAGTGGCTCCTCCTGCTGGGCTCGAACCAGCGACCTGCGGATTAACAGTCCGTCGCTCTACCAACTGAGCTAAGGAGGAA
>NZ_JAWORD010000053.1:0-2919 GCF_033337665.1 Vibrio sp. Vb2960
ACGCTGAAGCTCAGATCGCCATCCACGTTATCCACATCGCTGAAAGCGGTATTTAGATCGATGCTGTATGGCGTAAAGTCTTCTGCCAAGGCTTGGTCTGCAATGTTGCTCTCAACCACAGGCGTGTCGTTCACCGCATTCACGGTGACGTTGACCGTCGCTTGGTCGGTCAGTGCACCATCGGTCACGGTGTAAGTGATTTCAGCGTCGCCATTGAAGTTCTCAGCTGGCGTGAAGACCAATTTACCATCAACAATCTCAACTGTCCCTTGCTCACTCGGCACAGAGGCTGATTGGATAGACAGCGTATCGCCATCGATGTCAGTATCGTTTGGCAGAACATCAATCGTGACAGCGGTATCTTCTTGTGTTGTTGCCGTGTCATTGGTTGCCACTGGCGCGTCATTCACTGGTGTCACATCGACGTTCACCGTGGTGGATTCCGATACCCCACCCGATGTAACGATGTAGGTGAAGCTGTCTGCCCCGTGGTAGTTGTCGTTTGGCGTGTAGGTTACGCTGCCGTCCGGGTTGACAGAGACCGTGCCGTTGGCTGGACCGTTATTGGTATCCAGCGACACCACTTTGTCGTCGCCTTCGAACGTGTCGTTATCTAAGACCTTGATGATGGTTGGCGTGTCTTCCACGACCGTTGCTTTATCTGCCACGATGTCCGCCACAGGCGCAACTGTGAAGTTCACCGTTTGGCTAACGCTTTCGCCGCTTGGATCGGTAGCCGTAAAGGTTAGGACTTCTGAGCCGTTCCAGTCTGCCGTTGGGCTAATGGTCGCGATGCCATTTTCAATCGACACCAACACGTTGTTGTTGCCGGACAATGAGAAGTTCAGTGCCGAGTCGCTGTCTTTAAATGCGTCGTTTAAATCAATCGTGTAGATCGTAAAATCTTCTGCTAACACTTGATCTGAAATGACATTATCGACTGTTGGTGCATCGTTAACGCGATTCACAATCAAACTATCACTGTCGCTAACCGTTGGATTAACACCATCCGATACTGATGCACTGATCGTTAGGTCTTTAAGGTTGAGTTCGTCGTTGTTAACCGCGTCAACACCCGCTTGAGTCAGTTTGACTTCATCGCCAACTAACGCAAAGTAGCCGTTTGAGTTGTTTTCTAAAGAAACGGTTAATTGCTCTTCTGGTGTATCGGTATCAGCGACTTCCAACGTTGCCACTACCGTATCGGTACTCACTGCGTCTTCAGTGATACTTTCTACAGCATCGACCTTGATCGTTGGCGCATCGTTCACTGGATTAACGGTAACGGCTACTTTCGCTTGGTCAGTCAGCGAACCATCGGTGATGGTGTAAGTGATTTCAGCGTCGCCATGGAAGTTCTCAGCCGGTGTGAACACCAGTTTGCCATCAACAGTCTCGACTGTGCCTTGTGCTTCAGGTACGGAAGCTGATTGGATAGACAGCTTATCACCATCAATGTCGGTGTCGTTTGGCAGGACATCAATCGTCACTGGCGTGTCTTCGTCAGTAACAGCGGTATCATCTTTTGCCACTGGCGCGTCATTCACTGGCGTCACATCGACGTTCACCGTGGTGGACTCCGATACCCCACCGGAGGTAACGATGTAGGTAAAGCTGTCTGTTCCGTGATAGTTGTCGTTCGGCGTGTAAGTCACGCTGCCGTCCGGGTTGACCGAGACCGTACCGTTAGCTGGACCGTTATTGCTATCCAGCGACACCACTTTATCGTCGCCTTCAAACGTGTCGTTACCCAAGACCTTGATGATGGTTGGCGTATCTTCCACAACCGTCGCGTTGTCTGCCACGATGTCCGCCACAGGCGCTACCGTGAAGTTCACCGTTTGGCTGACGCTTTCGCCGCTTAGATCGGTGGCAGTAAAGGTCAACGCTTCAGAGCCGTTCCAATCCGCAGTTGGACTAATGGTCGCAATGCCATTTTCAATCGAAACCAACACGTTGTTGTTGCCGGACACTGAGAAGTTCAGTGCCGAGTCGCTGTCTTTAAATGCGTCGTTTAAATCAATCGTGTAGATCGTAAAATCTTCTGCTAACACTTGATCTGAAATGACATTATCGACTGTTGGTGCATCGTTAACGCGATTCACAATCAAACTATCACTGTCGCTAACCGTTGGATTAACACCATCCGATACTGATGCACTGATCGTTAGGTCTTTAAGGTTGAGTTCGTCGTTGTTAACCGCGTCAACACCCGCTTGAGTCAGTTTGACTTCATCGCCAACTAACGCAAAGTAGCCGTTTGAGTTGTTTTCTAAAGAAACGGTTAATTGCTCTTCTGGTGTATCGGTATCAGCGACTTCCAACGTTGCCACTACCGTATCGGTACTCACTGCGTCTTCAGTGATACTTTCTACAGCATCGACCTTGATCGTTGGCGCATCGTTCACTGGATTAACGGTAACGGCTACTTTCGCTTGGTCAGTCAGCGAACCATCGGTGATGGTGTAAGTGATTTCGGCATCACCATGGAAGTTCTCGGCCGGTGTGAAGACCAGTTTGCCGTCAACAATCTCGACTGTGCCTTGTGCTTCAGGTACGGAAGCTGATTGGATAGACAGCTTATCACCATCAATATCGGTGTCGTTTGGTAGGACATCAATTGTCACTGGCGTATCTTCGTCAGTAACAGCGGTATCATCTTTTGCCACTGGCGCATCGTTCACTGGTGTGACATCGACGTTCACCGTGGTGGACTCCGATACCCCACCGGACGTAACGATGTAGGTAAAGCTGTCTGCCCCGTGGTAGTTGTCGTTTGGCGTGTAAGTGACGCTGCCGTCCGGGTTGACCGAGACCGTGCCGTTGGCTGGACCGTGATTGGTATCCAGCGACACCACTTTGTCGTCGCCTTCGAACGTGTCGTTACCTAAGACCTTAATGATGGTCGGCGTGTCTTCC
>NZ_JAWORD010000054.1:0-2884 GCF_033337665.1 Vibrio sp. Vb2960
CAGTCGAGATTGTTGACGGCAAGTTGGTGTTCACACCGGCCGAGAACTTCCATGGCGATGCTGAAATCACTTACACCATTACCGATGGTTCGCTGACTGACCAAGCGACGGTTAACGTCACCGTGAATGCGGTGAACGACACACCTGTGGTTGAAAGCAGCATTGCAGACCAAACCTTGGCGGAGGACTTTACGCCATACAGCATCGATCTAAATACGGCTTTCAGTGATGTAGATAACGTGGATGGCGATCTGACCTTCAGCGTCTCTGGCAACAGCAACATTCAAGTGGCAATCGTCAATGGGATTGCTACGTTCACTCCAATCGCAGACTGGAACGGCTCAGAAGCGTTAACCTTTACGGCGACCGATCCAAGCGGTGAAAGCGTTAGCCAAACGGTGAACTTCACAGTAGCGCCTGTGGCAGACATCGTGGCAGATAAAGCGACGGTTGTGGAAGACACGCCAACCATCATCAAGGTCTTAGATAACGACACGTTCGAAGGCGACGACAAAGTGGTGTCGCTGGATACCAATAACGGTCCAGCCAACGGCACGGTCTCTGTCAACCCGGACGGCAGCGTGACCTACACGCCGAACGACAACTACCACGGTACAGACAGCTTCATCTACATCGTTACGTCGGGTGGGGTATCGGAGTCCACCACGGTGAACGTCGATGTGACGCCAGTCAATGATGCGCCCGTGGCAAACGATGACACGGCAACAACACAAGAAGATACCGCTGTCACGATTGATGTCCTACCAAACGATACTGACATCGATGGCGATAAGCTGTCGATTGAATCAGCGTCTGTACCTGAAGCGCAAGGCACAGTCGAGATTGTTGACGGCAAATTGGTCTTCACACCGGCTGAGAACTTCAATGGTGACGCTGAAATCACTTACACCATCACCGATGGTTCGCTGACTGATCAAGCGACGGTCAACGTCACCGTGAATGCGGTAAACGACACGCCTGTGGTTGAAAGCGGCATTGCAGACCAAACCTTGGGAGAAGACTTCACCCCATACAGCATCAATCTAAATACCGCTTTCAGCGATGTAGATAACGTGGATGGCGAGCTGAGCTTCAGCGTTTCTGGCAACAGCAACATTCAAGTGGCGATCGTCAATGGCATTGCTACGTTCACTCCAACTGCGGACTGGAATGGCTCTGAAGCGTTGACCTTTACTGCGACCGATCCAAGCGGTGAAAGCGTTAGCCAAACGGTGAACTTCACGGTAGCCCCTGTGGCGGACATCGTGGCAGATAAAGCAACGGTTGTGGAAGACACGCCGACCATCATCAAGGTCTTAGGTAACGACACGTTCGAAGGCGACGACAAAGCGGTGTCGCTGGATAGCAATAACGGTCCAGCCAACGGCACAGTCTCGGTCAACCCGGATGGTAGCGTAACCTACACGCCAAACGACAACTACCACGGTGCAGACAGCTTTACCTACATCGTTACCTCCGGTGGGGTATCGGAGTCCACCATGGTGAACGTCGATGTGACGCCAGTGAATGACGCGCCAGTGGCGACCAATGACAATGCCGTTACTGACGAAGACATGCCAGTGACGATTGATGTCCTGCCAAACGACACCGATATTGATGGTGATACGCTGTCGATTGAATCAGCGTCTGTACCTGAAGCACAAGGGACAGTCGAGATTGTTGATGGTAAGTTGGTGTTCACACCGGCCGAGAACTTCAATGGTGACGCCGAAATCACTTACACCATCACCGATGGTGCACTGACTGACCAAGCGACGGTCAACGTCACCGTGAATGCGGTGAACGACACGCCTGTGGTTGAAAGCAGCATTGCAGACCAAACCTTGGCAGAAGACTTCACCCCATACAGCATCGATCTAAATACCGCTTTCAGTGATGTGGATAACGCCGATGGTGAGTTAACGTTTAATGTCTCTGGTAATAGCAACATTCAAGTGGCAATCGTCAATGGTATTGCTACGTTCACTCCAACCGCAGACTGGAACGGCTCAGAAGCGTTGACCTTTACGGCTACCGACCCAAGCGGCGAAAGCGTTAGCCAAACGGTGAACTTCACAGTTGCCCCTGTGGCGGACATCGTGGCAGATAAAGCGACGGTTGTGGAAGACACGCCGACCATCATTAAGGTCTTAGGTAACGACACGTTTGAAGGCGACGACAAAGTGGTGTCGCTGGATACCAATCACGGTCCAGCCAACGGCACGGTCTCGGTCAACCCGGACGGCAGCGTCACTTACACGCCAAACGACAACTACCACGGGGCAGACAGCTTCACGTACATCGTTACATCGGGCGGGGTATCGGAGTCCACCACGGTGAACGTCGATGTGACGCCAGTGAACGATGCGCCAGTGGCGACCAATGACACGGCGATTACTGATGAAGATACGCCAGTGACGATTGATGTCCTGCCAAACGACACCGATATTGATGGCGATACGCTGTCTATCCAATCGGCGTCTGTGCCGAGTGACCAAGGGACAGTTGAAATTGTTGACGGCAAACTGGTCTTTACACCGGCTGAGAACTTCCATGGTGACGCCGAAATCACTTACACCGTTACGGATGGTTCGCTGACCGACCAAGCAACGGTTAACGTCACCGTGAATGCGGTGAACGACACACCTGTGGTTGAAAGCAACCTCGCAGACCAAACCTTGGCAGAAGACTTTACGCCATACAGCATCGATCTGAATACCGCCTTCAGCGATGTGGATAACGCCGATGGTGAGTTAACGTTTAATGTCTCTGGTAATAGCAACATTCAAGTGGCAATCGTCAATGGTATTGCTACGTTCACTCCAACCGCAGACTGGAACGGCTCAGAAGCGTTGACCTTTACGGCTACCGACCCAAGCGGCGA
>NZ_JAWORD010000055.1:0-2148 GCF_033337665.1 Vibrio sp. Vb2960
AGTTGGTTAGAATACCGGCCTGTCACGCCGGGGGTCGCGGGTTCGAGTCCCGTCCACTCCGCCACTTATATTAAGCCCTAGTCGAAAGACTGGGGCTTTTTCGTTTGGTCGTGTCCCCTAGAAATGCATTTACACATTGAAGGCGAGACAATACGACTTTCTTTACCCTTTTGGCACATGAGTTTCTCAGGAAGATGAGCCTGCTGCCTGCACTTCCAATTACTCCGAGTTTGTATCCTGTCCTCGTTGAAAGATTGGCCATTTGAACAATGAGTCTTTATAACACTCGCCCTCAACCGTAATAGAATGAATAGTCTTCCGTACTGCGTGTTTTGTTAGCGTCTCTCTTAAACAATAATTTTCTACATCTTATTTCTCAAACATTCATTGCTTCCATGTTTAGAGCGGGACCGTCGTTGCGTGGATTACGCAATTTCCCGAAATATAGTGAGGAAGAGATCTAAGTCTTCCGAAAATTAATGCCTTTTAGAAAACTTTGTTTTCTTTGCTGAACTTGCTAGTAGCGATTAACCTAAGAGGAGTTCTTGAGGAGTATGTTTGATGATGCAACAAATAAAAAATGAAACGCTGAAATCTGTATTTAAGCAATGGTCTTCCGAAGAGGGAATTGTGGTCATCAACCCTGCAACTGAGCAAGAGTTAATTCGGTTAAAGCCTAGTACTCTTGATGAGTTAGATGATCTCATTGGTCAGTGCAAAACGGAGCAAGTCCGTTGGGCTAAATTAAGTGCCAAAGAGCGCTCTCGTCGTTTGAGGGGGTGGTATCAACTACTTCTTGATAATGCAGAAGACATAGCCACGATTATTACCTTAGAGCAGGGTAAACCTTTAGCTGAGAGCAAAGGGGAAGTGATGTATGGTGCCTCTTTTGTCGAGTGGTTCTCAGAAGAAGCAAAACGTGCTTATGGCGAAGTTATTCCTGCCCCCACGACAGATAGACGTCTATCTGCAATTCGCCAGCCTGTGGGAGTATGCGCTGCAATTACACCTTGGAACTTCCCTATTGCGATGATTACAAGAAAAGCAGCACCAGCCCTAGCGGCAGGTTGTGGCATGTTGATCAAGCCATCAGAGCTTACCCCTCTCACTGCAATTGCTGTTGTTGAGTTAGCTTATCAGGCTGGTATCCCTAAAGAACTGCTTTCTGTCATGGTGTCGGAGCAGGCTGCTGAGTTTGGTCAAGTACTAAGTACTGATCCTAGGATTCAGAAGATCTCTTTTACGGGGTCTACGCGAGTCGGGAAAATTTTGATGAAGCAAGCCAGTGATTCAGTCAAGGCGGTGTCGATGGAGTTGGGTGGTAATGCGCCTTTCATCGTGTTTGAAGATGCAGACTTAGATGCGGCTGCGGAAGGGCTTGTCGCGTCGAAGTTCCGTAATGCAGGGCAAACATGTGTTTGTACCAATCGGTTATATGTTCATAAAAATGTAAAACAAGCTTTTATTGATAAAGTATTGTCGAAGTTAAGCAAATTAAAGCTTGGCAATGGTTTAGAGAAAGGTGTCACATTAGGTCCTGTTATTACGATGGCCTCTAAGCATCGACTAGAGGCGGTGATCGATCAAGCTGTACAAGAAGGAGCCTCTATTGCTAACTCTCCACAGAGACGGCCAGGTCGCTTTATGGAGCCCGTTCTTTTGGATAGTGTGACGCAGAATATGTCGATTGTTCAGCAAGAGCTATTCGGGCCTGTGTTGCCTATTGTTACCTTTGAAAATGATGATCAAGTTCTCGAAATGGCTAACGATACAGAATATGGTTTGGCTTGCTATTTCTATACGAATAGCTTGAAGCGTATTGTGACTTTTAGTGAAGGTTTAGAGTACGGTATGGTTGGAGTGAATGAAGGGATCATCTCTACTGAAGTGGCTCCATTTGGTGGAATTAAAGAGTCGGGTGTTGGACGGGAAGGTGCTAAGCAAGGACTCGATGAATATCTGGAGACAAAGTATATTTGTCTTGGTGGTTTAAGCTGATTTCAGAGATGGCCGTGACCCGTCCTGATATGGGTTGACACTTTTTAACTAAAACGCTCGATGTACTTCATCAGGCGTTTTGTATTTTAAAGCCGTATGAGGCCTCATTTGATTATAGATATCTACGGACTCTGCTACCATCGTCCTTGC
>NZ_JAWORD010000056.1:0-1832 GCF_033337665.1 Vibrio sp. Vb2960
CCCGCCGTCGCCTCGTAAGTAAAGCTACCATCAGCGTTTTCGGTTTCAGTCAGCGTGACTGCCACGCCTTGTGATGTAAGGCCGTCAACTGGTGTTACAGACGCGTCAAGCTGATAGCTCACTACTCGGTCCGAGCCTTGTGTGGTGGTGAAGTTGCCATCGATTGAAATCGGGCCAGTCTGATCTGAGCCAATCGTGCCTAGGTCATCTTCATCAACGGTAATTGCATCGACATCGGTAATGGTCGGCTTATCATCCACGATGGTGACTGGGATCGTTTCTGTGGTGATATCACCATCAAAATCCGTCGCGATGATTGGGAAGTTCAGTGTCAGCTCATCACTGTCTGTCGCATGGTCGATAGGACCTTGCAGCGTGAAGTTGTATGAACCATCCGTATTAACGGTCAGCGTAAATACGGCTTCAGTTCCTGCTGTTGCTTCATAAGTGTAGCTACCATCACCGTTTGCGGTTTCAGTCAGCGTCACTGCCACACCTTGTGATGTTAGACCATCAACTGGCGTTGCAGCAGTATCTAATTGGTAGCTTACTACCCCATCAGAGCCTTGCGTTGTAGTGAAGTTGCCATCGATTGAAACTGGATCTGAGCCGTCAGAGCCAATCGCCGCTAGGTCATCTTCATCCACGCGGATCGCGTCTACGTCGGTGATGGTTGGTTTATCGTCAACGATGGTGACAGGCAGTGTTTCTGTCGACGTATCGCCATCAAAATCTGTTGCGATAATCGGGAAGTCGATTTGCAGGCTGTCACTATTCACCGCATGGTCTAGTGGGCCCTGCAGAGTAAAGGTGTAGCTGCCATCTGGCTTCACCACCAATTCAAATACGGCATTGCCATCTGCTGTGGCTGTGTAAGTAAAACTGCCGTCGCCGTTAGCAGTTTCAGCAAGCACGACAGGCTCCCCATGAGAGGTCAACCCTGCTACTGGATCTGCGGTTGCATCAAGCTGGTATTTAACAACGCTGTCTGAGCCTTCAGTTGTGGTGAAAGAGCCCGACATAAACGCATCATCGTTCTGGTCTGAGCCAATTGAGGCAAGGTCATCTTCGTCCACCGTAAGTGGGACAACGTTATCGATGGTTGGAACGTCATCAGTAATCGTGACTGGAATGGTCGCGGTTGTCGTATCGCCATCAAAGTCTGTTGCAATGATTGGGAAGTTCAGAACTAGTTCATCGCTGTTTAACGCATGATCAACCGGACCTTCTAGACGGAAGTTGTATGTGCCGTCAGCATTCACATTCATGGTGAAGACCGGATTGCCATCCGCGGTAGCCACGTAAGTGAAGCTGCCATCAGCATTCGCATTCTCTACCAAAGTAACAGGCTCACCTTGGGAGGTTAAACCTGCGACAGGATCAGAAGTTGAATCAAGTTGATAGCTCACCACACGGTCTGAACCTTGAGTAGTCGTAAATGCGCCTTCCACAAACACAGCGTCAGTTTGGTCTGAGCCAATACCTGATAAATCATCTTCGTCTACAGCCAGAGGCACAACATTATCGATGATTGGCGCATCATCTGCGATCGTAACGGGAATGGTTGCCGTGGTCGTATCACCATCAAAATCGGTGGCAACAATTGGGAAATCAATCGTCAGGCTATCGCTGTTGGCGGCATGGTCAATCGGGCCTTGCAGCGTAAAGTCGTACGTACCATCTGTTGCTACGTTTAACGTGAAAACAGGATTGCCATCTGCGGTCGCCACATAGGTAAAGCTGCCATCACCGTTGGCGGTTTCCACCAAGGTAATCGCCTCACCTTGAGAGGTTAGCCCCGCAACAGGATCAGCGGTTGAATCCAGTTGATA
>NZ_JAWORD010000057.1:0-1555 GCF_033337665.1 Vibrio sp. Vb2960
TAAGGAGGTGATCCAGCGCCAGGTTCCCCTAGCGCTACCTTGTTACGACTTCACCCCAGTCATGAACCACAAAGTGGTAAGCGTCCCCCCGAAGGTTAAACTACCTACTTCTTTTGCAGCCCACTCCCATGGTGTGACGGGCGGTGTGTACAAGGCCCGGGAACGTATTCACCGTGGCATTCTGATCCACGATTACTAGCGATTCCGACTTCATGGAGTCGAGTTGCAGACTCCAATCCGGACTACGACGCACTTTTTGGGATTCGCTCACTTTCGCAAGTTGGCCGCCCTCTGTATGCGCCATTGTAGCACGTGTGTAGCCCTACTCGTAAGGGCCATGATGACTTGACGTCGTCCCCACCTTCCTCCGGTTTATCACCGGCAGTCTCCCTGGAGTTCCCGACATTACTCGCTGGCAAACAAGGATAAGGGTTGCGCTCGTTGCGGGACTTAACCCAACATTTCACAACACGAGCTGACGACAGCCATGCAGCACCTGTCTCAGAGTTCCCGAAGGCACCAATCCATCTCTGGAAAGTTCTCTGGATGTCAAGAGTAGGTAAGGTTCTTCGCGTTGCATCGAATTAAACCACATGCTCCACCGCTTGTGCGGGCCCCCGTCAATTCATTTGAGTTTTAATCTTGCGACCGTACTCCCCAGGCGGTCTACTTAACGCGTTAGCTCCGAAAGCCACGGCTCAAGGCCACAACCTCCAAGTAGACATCGTTTACGGCGTGGACTACCAGGGTATCTAATCCTGTTTGCTCCCCACGCTTTCGCATCTGAGTGTCAGTATCTGTCCAGGGGGCCGCCTTCGCCACCGGTATTCCTTCAGATCTCTACGCATTTCACCGCTACACCTGAAATTCTACCCCCCTCTACAGTACTCTAGTCTGCCAGTTTCAAATGCTATTCCGAGGTTGAGCCCCGGGCTTTCACATCTGACTTAACAAACCACCTGCATGCGCTTTACGCCCAGTAATTCCGATTAACGCTCGCACCCTCCGTATTACCGCGGCTGCTGGCACGGAGTTAGCCGGTGCTTCTTCTGTCGCTAACGTCAAATAATGCAGCTATTAACTACACCACCTTCCTCACGACTGAAAGTGCTTTACAACCCGAAGGCCTTCTTCACACACGCGGCATGGCTGCATCAGGCTTGCGCCCATTGTGCAATATTCCCCACTGCTGCCTCCCGTAGGAGTCTGGACCGTGTCTCAGTTCCAGTGTGGCTGATCATCCTCTCAGACCAGCTAGGGATCGTCGCCTTGGTGAGCCCTTACCTCACCAACTAGCTAATCCCACCTAGGCATATCCTGACGCGAGAGGCCCGAAGGTCCCCCTCTTTGGCCCGTAGGCATCATGCGGTATTAGCCATCGTTTCCAATGGTTATCCCCCACATCAGGGCAATTTCCTAGGCATTACTCACCCGTCCGCCGCTCGACGCCGTTATCGTTCCCCGAAGGTTCAGATAACTCGTTTCCGCTCGACTTGCATGTGTTAGGCCTGCCGCCAGCGTTCAATCTGAGCCATGATCAAACTCTTCAATTTAA
>NZ_JAWORD010000058.1:0-1463 GCF_033337665.1 Vibrio sp. Vb2960
GCGATTGATCATGGTGTAGGTCAAGATGAGCTGGTGACTAACGTATTGGTTGAAAGCATTCAAAGTGATGCTGACGGCACACAAGAGGCTGTTGTGGCTCCCCTAGAAATCGCCATCCTTGATGCCGATCCAGTGATCGAAAATGAGTCATATAGTGTAACCGAAGGCCAAGTCATTTCTGGCAATGTACTGGAGAATGACATTGATATTGATGGTGACTTGTACATTCGATATGTCAGAGCCGGAGGAGAGATCCAGTCTGTCCCTGATGGTGGCTCAGTAAGTTTTAGTCTAGAGAAGGGTGAATTAACCGTATTTTCAGATGGCTCTTGGCAGTTGAATGCCAGTCGCAACTTAGATCACACGGTTGAGCAAAGTCTCGTTTTTGATTATCTCGCAGCCGATGATTCAAAAGATTACGGTGTAGCAACCGCAACTATCGACATTATAGATGGCCAAGCGGGTTATGTAGGCAGCGCTACTATAAACGCAGCAGAAGTACCTCTGGGAGAGGCATTATTAACCACCGAAGGCAGTGTTAATGTGATTGCTGGCTCTGATAACCCTGATCCGACTAGTTTGTATTTTGGTGGGGCATCCATTACTAAGTTAGAGGCATTAGGGCTTACAAGCTCAGTCTCTGATAATGAGCTTAGCTACACGTTAAGTTCCAGTGGAAAGCAAATCACAGCATTTGCCAATGGTGTCACTGTATTTACGTTAACATTGAGTGGCATTGAGTCGGGTAACGATGTACTAGCTTCAATCTCGCTTACTCTTGATCATCCTATCGATCAATTCAATAGTAGTGATACGGTCACTTTCCCGCTGACCATTGGAGGGACAGATCTAGACTCCACACCGCTTGTAGAGAACGAAATTGATTTCGTGTTGAAAGATGGTGTTGATCCTACGTTGAGCAACTTGACTGTTGTTGCAATGGAGGAGATTAATCTAGAAAGTGGGGCAATCTTTAAAACTGGGAGCCTTCAACTCGATATCGGGAGTGATTATGTTGACTCTCTTCGATTTAGCGAATTTAACCAGCCCACATTAGTGAGTAGTGAAAGTGAGTTGCTTTACCGTCTGTCTGATGACGGTACGACAATTACTGGCTATATCTTAGAAGGTGGGGTGGAAGTAAATATTTTTCAATCGAAACTATTATCCACATTACCTTTAGAGTCAAGTAGTGAAATAGAGTATTCCTTTGAATTATATCGCTCTTTCGATCTGTCAAAAGATCAAATCCTGGATATACCATTGTTAGTTAATGCAACAGATTCAGACGGTGACACCACCTCGGTAACATTGGATATTACCTTAGAGGCAATAGAAGGTTTGAACGATGATGCCTCTTTAACAGTAGATATTCTTGATGGCGGTGATGGATACGAAAACCAGTTTGAAGTTCCTAGTGTCACGATTCAAGGTGACGCACTCAAGATAAGCGATGAGTGGCT
>NZ_JAWORD010000059.1:0-1422 GCF_033337665.1 Vibrio sp. Vb2960
CTATGCGTTGGTTTAAGTGTTTAGGGTGGTATGCGGCGGCTTCAGTATTGCGTTGCTCACCCCTTAACAGAGCGTTATGTTTTTAATCAACTCCAAGGATTTAGGAGGGTAAAGTGATAAGTCTATTTGAAATGGAACCTGGTTGTTTTGAGCTGTTTCGTGAAAACTTTATACGAGAATACGCTGGTTCTATCAGCTCCAATTATGGCTATTCTGAAAGGAAATCTTTTGAGTTCGCTTCCCTAGACTTCGAGATGAGACTACCCAATAAGCTTGATACTGACGGTAACTATGTCTGTTCGATTAAATTGGGGGAACTATCTATAGGTCATCTTTGGTACATAGAGAGTGTAGAAGACTCAACCGCTTTTATTTGTGACTTCTTCATAGAGCAAAAGTATCGCAACTCAGGTTATGGCGAATTAGTAATAAAAAACCTTGAATCCCGCCTCAAACAAAGTGGTATTACAAGGTTGAAGCTCCATGTTGCAAATGGCAATAATGGTGCTTTAAGGCTGTATACTCGTCTTGGGTATGGGATCACAGGGCATAATCTATTCAAAAAGTTTGATTAGCTTGATGAACACCAAAACATAACAAACAATTTAAGAGCGATTCGGCACGCGTGGCATTTTTGCTATGCGGTGGTTTTAGTGATTAAGGTGGCATGCGGCAGCTTCGGTATGGCGCGCCTCACACCTTAATTGGGCGTTATGTGCTTTGGAAAAAGTCTTAAACTTTAGATGACCTTGTCTGTTAATCTTGGTATCAGTGATAATCAACTATCAAGGACGGATTTAATGTTTGATTGGACAAATCCTAAGCAAATCGATCTTACTCAACCATATCTGTATTTCATTAAGATCTCAGCTGAACAAAAGGAGTTTCGCTATATTGGCAAAGCGTCGAAGAAAGCGAGGCTGAATGAGTACAAGTCTAACGTGACAAAGATTCTTGAAGGAAAGTCTCGACGACCAGTGTTAAAAAGAGATGGCTCTCTTCAATCACAAGGTAACTTGAAATACCGTTACGTTCACCTTGTGTTAGCAAATGCTCAAAAACGGGGTTGGCATATAGAGCATTACCCAATTGAAAACGTAGCTAAGCAAGACCTAAATTCCCGAGAGTTAGCACTTATAAATGAGCTTGAGTGCAATATGAATGATGGTTCAACTTGGTTAATTGAACAATTTTCTGAACTATCAGAGCAATTGCTACAAACAGTACGCACATAACAAACTGTTTAAGAGTGATTCGCAACGCGTGGCATTTTTACTATGCGTTGGTTTTAGTGTTTAAGGTGATATGCGGAGGCTTCGGTATTGCGTTGCTCACACCTTAACAGGGCGTTATGCGTACGATCATGATTAGCTACTCACTCTTATGGTAAAATTCGCATTTTGTTATAGGATCCCAAGATGA
>NZ_JAWORD010000005.1:0-236629 GCF_033337665.1 Vibrio sp. Vb2960
GATCTGAGCTTCAGCGTTGCTGGCAACAGCAACATTCAAGTGGCGATCGTCAACGGTATTGCTACGTTCACTCCAACCGCGGACTGGAACGGCTCAGAAGCGCTGACCTTTACGGCCACCGATCCAAGCGGCGAAAGCGTTAGCCAAACGGTGAACTTCACGGTAGCCCCTGTGGCGGACATCGTGGCAGACAAAGCGACGGTTGTGGAAGATACGCCAACCATCATCAAGGTCTTAGATAACGACACGTTCGAAGGCGACGACAAAGTGGTGTCGCTGGATAGCAATAACGGTCCAGCTAACGGCACGGTCTCGGTCAACCCGGATGGCAGCGTCACTTACACGCCAAACGACAACTACCACGGGGCAGACAGCTTCACCTACATCGTCACGTCCGGTGGGGTATCAGAGTCCACCACGGTGAACGTCGATGTGACGCCAGTCAATGACAAGCCTGACAGTGAGGACTTTACGCATGTGACTGACAAGCCTGTGACGCAAGTTGTATTTGATACTGATACGAAACCTTTAGGTGATGGCGACTCTCAGGATCATATAGCGGATATTGAAGATGACTTAAATGGCAACGACTTGCATGTGCAGATTACTGAACTACCGACCTCAGGAACATTGTTGTTCAGAGATAACAACGGTGAACTGCATGAAATAAAAGAAGTCAGTGACACTCTTTATGAAAAAGATAGCCTTTACTATGAAGCTGATAATGTGGGTTTCTTATTAGGTATCAAGGATCGCCCAGATACACCAAATAGTTCCGAGTCTACAACAGATTTCAATAATTGGGGGCTAAGTGAGGACGGAGGTCCATCACACTCCCGTACTGAGCATTTAGTTAATGGTTCCTCCATCACTATATCTTCTGATAGTGGTGAACTTGCTCAATACAACCGCCAAGTGTCACATATCGGAAACGGTATTGCTGACAATGATGGGCAGGGTATTGAGAAAGGCGAGACAATTACGATCGATTTGTCTAATAACCCTGTGGGCAGCGTAAACCTTGGCTTAGATGGATTAGGTGGATTGTTTGATTACGGTGATGACAACGCTGCGCTTATTACGGTTACGTATTTAGATTCAAACAATATCGAACAGACTCAAACGTTCGAGTTCTTGAAGCCTGAAGGCAACTTCATGCTATTCCAAGAAACAAGCGTTGGTTTTGGGCAAGAACTAGCTCTTCCTGAAGGTTCGGTCATTACTCAGTTAGATTTTTCTACGAAAAATGAAGGGAACTGGGAGTTACGTTATGTAGAAGGTATTCCTGCCGGAGATAGCTTTGGATATGTGGCAGTCGATTCTGAAAGTGGAGTTAGTGATCCGTCTACGGTCAATATCGTTAACGAAATACTAGATGGTAATGTTGCGGAAAATGGACCTGTGGTGGAGAGCATTGCAGGTGTTACTGTTGTTGAGGGTGACAATGTCACGTTTTCTGTTTCACTAAATAACGCGACAGATCAGACCGTTAAGTATCAAGTGGATTTCTCTGCAGAGGGTTCTAGTGTGAGCTCTCAAGACATTGATTTGTCGAACGCAACTTTTACTAATGGCGTGAAGTATTTGGGCGGATACCTTATTGTTCCAGCCGGAGTGAATGGCTTTGAGATTACCATTCCAAGTATTGATGATCAGTTGGTTGAATCAACAGAGAGTCTTGTGATTAAAGTCGGAGATGTGTCTGGCGTTGGCTATATTGATGATAATGATGTTCCGCCAGCAGTTCAAAGCAACGAAATTTCCGGATTAGAAGACGAAGCTATTGTTATAACACTAGAACATTTAGGCATCGTTGATAGTAGTATAAGTGTTGAGTTTGACACTTCTGCTCTAAATGGCTCACTGCAAGTGAAAGGTTCTGATGGTTGGGAAGTGGTTTCTGGAAGTGTGCTCGCTTCTGATATCGAAAATGGTCTTGTTCGTTATGTTCCTGCTGAACATGAATCTGGTGCAAATGTTTTCGATAAAGACGGTGTTGGGAACGGCTTGGATACTTACGAGCAGATTCATTTCACTGTTAGTGATGGCAATTCTTCTGCTTCAGGTACGTTGAGTATCGACATAGAGCCTGTCGCGGACCCAATTAAGATTGACCTTACTTTCGGTCCAGTAACGTCTGTACCTGTGACACTAGGCGGAAGCTGGTCTACAGACGAAGAACTTAAAGATCTGCTTGAGGCAAGTAATTTACCAGGGCTTGACTTTGAACATGTGGTGACACAAACGTTTAATAACGGACATGTTGGTAATGACTTAATGCTAAGCGGTGACACTGAATCGCCACTGAGCTTTGTCGGAGATCAACAAGCAGGTGCGAACGTTGATGCTCAAGGCAGTGATATCTTTGTGACTGGAGGAGGTAATGATTCTATCTATGGCGGTATTGGTTCATTAGATGATCAAGCGGAGACGGACACAGTTGTTTACTCTGGCAAGTTGTCTGATTACAACTTCAACTATTACCCTGCATCTGACCACTCAGAGGTCCCGTATTGGATTGTCGAAGATAGCCGATTTATTGATACAAAAGATGTTGTTTCGAGCACTCATAAAGAGTCGGGTGACCACCTTTATGAAATTGAACAACTTATCTTCCAAGATGCCATTATCAAGCTAAATAACAACACAGGAGAGTATGTTGTACTTACAGAGCAGCAAGTCTCTTTTGAGCTGAACCTTGATCTTATCGATGTGGATGGCAGTGAGTCATTCATTAACGATAGCGTCACCTTAACGGGAATTCCTTCAGGGCTAACATTAGAGGTGAATGGCAAAACGGTTACTGAAAACAGCGATGGTTCTTACACGGTTGACCTTTCAAGTGAACCAAATCAAACCAGTCATCAACTAAGCGGTACGATTACTGTACCAGCCGATTACAATGGTTCGTTAGATTTTGATGTAACAGCGACGGCAGGAAGTGTTGAAGTTAATAACAATACTCAAATGGGAACGGACACGGCTTCTGTTTCAGTTCGAGATTATGATCTTGTTTCCGGTACGCATGGTGATAACAAGATAGCTGGATCTGATAGCAATGATGTGATTGTTGGCGATGTTCAAGGATTACAGATTGTCGAGGGGCAGGACTACAACATTGCTTTTATGCTCGATACATCAGGCAGCATGGGTTACGACGTTGGTCTAGCGCTAGGTGAGCTAAAAACAGTGCTGAATACTCTTACCGAAAGTGCTAGTGGCCCTCATTCGGGCAAAGTGAACGTTTTATTGACCACATTTGCTACTGGTAGCTCTCAGGTACTTGAATTAGATTTGAGTGCTGACAACGCAACATCGCAAATAGAGTCTACATTGGATGCAATTTTACAAATCGGTGATGGTAATACAAATTATGAAGCCGGGTTCCAATCTGCACTAGACTGGTTTGCTAATGCCGATAGTGGCGCAACAAACCTAAGTTATTTCATATCTGATGGTCAACCAAACCAAGCTACGGATAACAATACGAGTTGGTTTAGTGGTTGGGAGGGTGTCGTACTTGGCGTGTCAGAACAAAAGTTAGTGACGCTAGCGGATGTTTTGCCAAGTGATTACAGGTTTGGTGATACAGTCACATACAACAATAAAACAATCATAGATTTTCGCGGGGCGGTGTATTCGCTCTCTACTGGTGAACAGGTGGGGAGAATGCTTAACTCATATGTCTATGATGATTATGGAAATAATGTTCTATCTCAAGCGAATAACGCATATCAAGCATTGGCTGAATTTAGTGAGGTTCGTTCGATAGGTCTTGGTCGCTACTTAGATGAAGATTCGTTAGAAAACTTCGACTCTGATGGTGTAGTAAGAGCTAACATAAATGTAAACCAACTAGCAGAAGTGATCCTTGGTAAGGAAGTTTCATTGATGCAAGGCAAAGATGAGATTAACAGCCTTGATGGAAATGACATTATTTTTGGTGATGCCATGCGTTTCGACGTCGATGGTGAGCAAGGAGTTTCCGCGCTGCAAAACTACGTAGCTTCTCAACTAGGTAAGGATGTTTCGTTGGTTACCAAAGAAGAAGTTCATCACTACATTACTGAAAACCAAGCAGAATTTGAACAGTCTCGTTATTACGACCAAGCAGACACCATCTCTGGTGGTTCAGGTGATGATATTTTGTTTGGACAAGGCGGTGACGACAAGCTGTTCGGTGGTGCAGACAATGATATTTTAATCGGTGGTTTCGGCAATGATATTTTGACAGGGGGGGACGGTGAAGACATCTTTAAATGGATTGATGTGTCCAATGAACGCGACACTGTCACTGACTTCAATAAAGATGAAGACACTCTAGACTTCTCTGATCTCTTTGATGACTTATCTAAAGATGAAATTGGAGAGCTTCTTAATGATCTTCAATCAGGTGATCATACCGGTGATGTCGGAGAGTATCACGTAGAAGTAGCACCAGATGGCAGCTCTGAGACAAACCTGAGTATTACAAAAGGTAGCTCGACATTAGACATACATTTTGACGGTGCAAGTGTTGATGATGTGACTCAAAGCTTGATTGCAAGTTTAGAGGCGCAATACAAAGATATGTAGTGGCGTTACCATTTAGGTAAAATTGAAAATCAAAAAAGGTCTAGCAATTTGCTAGACCTTTTATTTTTACGTTCTGTTTATGGTTGTGTTAGCTTTTTGGAAGTGTAGTGAAAACGGTCCATTCTTTCTTAACTTCACCCTTGTGACCAATCACTGTTGCGGTTACTCGACGGTTTAGCGCGTGACTCACTTGGTCGGTTCCTTGTGTTGCAAGCACTGTGTCTCCATAGCCCACAATGGTAACTCTATCCCCATTAATACCATTCGTCATGAGTTCTTTTCTAACGTTCTCAGCCCGGCGCTTGGATAAGTCGAGATTGTGTTCTGCAGTACCAGTGCGACTAGCATAGCCCTGAATCTCGATAGACGTATTTGGGTACTCTTTCAAGAAATCGGACAACTCACGAATTTGTTGCGTAAAGATAGGGTTTATAACATCGGAATCGTTCGCAAATAGGACTCGAATTTGCATTTCTTGTGAGGAGTCGACATACGAACCGCAGCCATCGTTATCTATCTCGGCTCCTAAAGGAGTACCCGGACACAAATCGCGCTCGTTAATAACACCGTCTGAGTCATCATCTATATGATCAGCCCACTGATCGGCAATTGGCGTATCGATGTAATCATACTCATCGCCTTTATCGGATGAACTGCATGCCGAAATCATCAATGAGAGTGCAATAAGAGTTATGTGTTTCATAATTAATACTCCACTTCTTCTAGCCATTCTTTAGGCATTTCGACCCTTAATGCACTCAACAGTTGACCTGTTGCGTTCATCACTCGATATTTGGCGTACTGCTCTGCGTATTTAGAATCTAAGTAGTCTTTACGCGCCTCAAAGAGCTCGTTTTCAGTGTTCAATAGATCAAGGAGTGTCCGTTTACCGATGCGATATTGCTTCTCGTAAGCAATTACGGTCTCAGACGCAGAGTCTACATGATCTGATAGAAACTCTTTTTGTTGTAATGTTAAATCAAGCGCACTCCAAGAAAGTCTTAACCCTTCTTCAACATTGCGATAGGCACCTTCACGCAAGTCTTTTGCTTTATTTAGCTGGTAGGCGAAGTTTTCTGAGTTCGCTGCATCACTGCCGCCATTGAATAGGTTGTAGCGTAGGCGCAGCATGGCAAGTGTCTCATCACTACGACCTTTTAAACCATCAGCGTCGTCACGCCATGTTTGCGAAGCTTCAATGGAAATGGTTGGGTAGTTAACACCTTTAGACTGTTTGTATTGAAACTTAGCCGAGTCTACGTCTGCGAGTGCGACTTGAATAACGGGGTGCAGTTCAAATGCCAAGCCTACCGCTTCATCAATTGTGTACGGAATAAAGTTTTGGTCCGCTCTCGGAAAGATTAGCCCTTGCGGTGTTTGACCGACTAAACGAGTGAACATCGTGTGAGAGTCATACAGGTTATTTTGAGCAGCGGCTAAGTTGCCGTGTGCTTTTGCCAAACGTGCTTCTACTTGCGTTAAGTCAGCGGTAGAGCCGATACCCGAGTTGACTCGTTTTTTAATGTCATTGTAGATATCTTTGTGAACAGCCAGGTTGTTTTCAGACAGCTTGAGTATTTCGTAAGCTTTTACAGCGTCTAGATACACTTTGGTGACTTCAAGTGCTTTATCCGATGCGTCGGCCAAAAGTTGAAATCTTACTGATTCAGCATCCGCTGCAGTTCGGTCGATATCATTAAGAGTCGCACTGCCGTCCCAGATAAGTTGGGTTAGTGTCACCGATGCTTCTTTTCGAGTGTAATCTGTATCTCCACGTCCCACCTCGTCAGAAGGGTCTAATCCTTCATACCCAATACCCGCATCTAGATCAATAGAGGGCAAGTAAGCACCCGAAGATGCGTCATTTACGTATTTTCGGCTCGTAAATTCATTAAATGCACTCTTAATGTCAGGGTTGTTTTTTAACGTCAATGCCACGGCTTGCTCTAAAGTTTGACCGAAAACGGGTATAGACACCATTAAACTACAGCAGCAAGCAATATTTAGTCGGTTCCATTTCACGGTATTTCTCCTAAAAATTCGTGTTGCTTTTTGCTATTTCATCTCATTACTGAGACGAAACATCATAAATAACAGTGCTTGAGTAAGGGATTTATCAACCTACTGTTAAAACAAAGCTTTTGTTTCAAAAATCCAAGATTTCGCCTTTTAAAACCTTAGCACATATGTCGAATGTTGCTTAGCAACATAGCAAGTTTAGCTCGGAGAAAAGCTTGAATTCTTAATATCATAGCGTTTCACGGCCTGTGTCACTCTGCGCTTTTTTGTAACTCTGCCCATAGAGTTATCAAACGTCCTACAAGCTACACATACAACGAAAATATGATGATTTTGACTAAACTATAGACGTAAATGTAGGGGTGACAAACTTTTGACTTGGTTTGAAGTGGGGCGAGGTAGATATGGAACGTGTAACTTTTAGCTCATTGGCGGGCAACATTGTCGTTATCGGGTTGGACGGGGAGATTAGGACTTTAGGTCAGGGTCAACTACCTCAACCAGGAGAGTTAATAATCGATGAAGTATCAGATACTTCTGAACTTGTTATCGAGCAGGTGACACCACAAGGAAGTTCAATAAATGTAACTGATGATATCACTGCGTTAATTGAAGCAATTGCGAGTGGGGAAGACCCGACAGAGCTGGGTGAAGAGTTTGAACCTGCTGCAGGTGAAGGAAACGGGTCTAGCCCACAGAATACGGGAGCTATAGATCGCACAGGTGCTGAATTACTCGCTAGTACCAGTTTTGAGACAGTGGGAACTGACGGAACAGGATTTTCAAGTACTCAAGTAGAGACGCTACTCGATATTCTCCAAATACAACCACCAGAACCAACAGCAACCCCCATTCCTGCAACGATAATTGTTCAGGAAATATCCAGTCCGACTATCAACGAAGGTGATCAGGTTGTATTCGATATTACTTTAAACCAAGCAACAGAGGACAATACTGATGTCACTTTGTCGCTACTTGATGGCACCGCAACTGGCGGTTCAACTGACGAGAGCGGAAGTGACTACGTTAATGAGCGTGTTCTCATAACATTTTCTGATGGTACAACGGAAGAAATCTTGGTTGATGATAACGGTACTTTTACAGTCTCGGTCCCATTAGGTGAAAGCGGGTTTACGGTTTCTCTCGACTCTATAGATGACTCTATATTCGAAGGCCCAGAAACGTTTACGCTTTCTGGCACAACAGAAGAACAAAATACACCTGCAACCGGGGTGGCAACCATTGTTGATGATGGTAGTGGGCCAGGTTTAAGTCCTGATGATGATCGCCCAACGGTAACGATGAGCGATGCAGGGATAGTTAATGAGGGTGAAACGGCTAGCTTTAAAGTGTCGTTATCTAATCCATCAGCTATAGATGTTGAGGTTGAACTGACTCTCAACTTAGGTGACACCGAAGCCGGTGACTTAGGTCTCTTAGAATACAACACGGGAAGTGGCTGGGTTGCAGTGCCAAATGATGGTGTGGTGACGGTGCCTGCCGGGCAAACCGAATTTGATGTGCGTATCGCTTCCATTGATGACACCGTTTATGAAGGCCCTGAAGATTTCAGTGTGACAGTAACTGGCATTGGGGCAGTGCAAGGCAGCGATACGGGTACGGCGACGATAGTGGATGACGGCAGTGGCCCAGGCCCTGATCCGGATGATGACCACCCAAGCGTGACTATTACCGATGCTGGCACCATTAATGAGGGTGAGACTGCGAACTTCAAAGTCACCTTATCGAACGCGTCTGAAGCGGAAACGCAAGTGGAGTTGGGTCTTAATCTCGCCGATACCGAAGCCGGTGACTTAGGTACCTTAGAATACAACACGGGAAGTGGTTGGGTTGCAGTACCAAATGATGGCGTGGTGACCGTGCCAGCCGGGCAAACCGAGTTTGATGTGCGCATTGCTTCTATTGATGATGCCGTTTATGAAGGCCCTGAAGATTTCAGTGTGACGGTGACTGGCATTGGGGCGGTACAAGGCAGCGATACAGGGACGGCGACGATAGTGGATGATGGCAGTGGTCCGAGTCCAGATCCGGACGATGACCGCCCAAGTGTGACTATTACGGATGCTGGCACCATTAATGAGGGTGAGACTGCGAACTTCAAAGTCACCTTATCGAACGCGTCTGAAGCGGAAACGCAGGTGGAACTGGGTCTTAATCTTGGCGATACCGAAGCCGGTGACTTAGGTACCTTAGAATACAACACCGGAAGCGGTTGGGTTGCAGTACCAAATGATGGCGTGGTGACCGTGCCAGCCGAGCAAACCGAATTTGATGTGCGTATCGCTTCCATTGATGACGCCGTTTATGAAGGCCCTGAAGATTTCAGTGTGACAGTAACCGGCATCGGGGCGGTGCAAGGCAGTGATACGGGCACAGCAACGATTGTGGATGATGGCAGTGGCCCAGGTCCTGATCCGGACGATGACCGTCCAAGCGTGACTATTTCAGACGCTGGCACCATCAATGAGGGGAATACGGCGAACTTCAAAGTGACGCTATCGAATGCCTCCGAGTCCACTGTTCAAGTCGAGCTAGGCCTCAACTCGGGTGACACTGAAGCCGGTGACTTAGGTACCTTAGAATACAACACGGGAAGCGGTTGGGTTGCAGTGCCAAACGATGGCGTGGTGACGGTGCCAGCCGGGCAAACCGAATTTGATGTGCGCATCGCTTCCATTGATGACGCCGTTTATGAAGGCCCAGAAGATTTCAGCGTGACGGTGACTGGCATTGGCGCAGTGCAAGGCAGCGATACCGGTACGGCAACGATTGTGGATGACGGCACGGGTCCAGGCCCTGATCCGGATGATGACCGCCCGAATGTGACTATTACCGATGCTGGCACCATTAATGAGGGTGATACGGCGAACTTCACAGTCACCTTATCGAACGCGTCTGAAGCGGAAACGCAAGTGGAGCTGGGGCTTAATCTCGGCGATACCGAAGCCGGTGACTTAGATACCTTAGAATACAACACCGGAAGTGGTTGGGTTGCAGTGCCAAACGATGGCGTGGTGACGGTGCCAGCGGGGCAAACCGAGTTTGATGTACGCATTGCTTCCATTGATGACGCCGTTTATGAAGGCCCTGAAGATTTCAGCGTGACTGTGACTGGCATTGGCGCAGTACAAGGCAGCGATACGGGGACGGCGACGATAGTGGATGACGGTAGTGGTCCAGGTCCCGATCCGGATGATGACCGCCCGAATGTGACCATCACTGACGCTGGCACGATTAATGAGGGTGATACGGCGAACTTCAAAGTGACGCTGTCGAATGCCTCCGAGTCCACTGTTCAAGTCGAGCTAGGCCTCAACTTGGGTGACACTGAAGCCGGTGACTTAGGTACCTTAGAATACAACGCGGGAAGTGGTTGGGTTGCAGTGCCAAATGATGGTGTGGTGACGGTGCCAGCCGGGCAAACCGAGTTTGATGTGCGTATCGCTTCCATTGATGATGCCGTTTATGAAGGCCCTGAAGATTTCAGTGTGACAGTAACCGGCATCGGGGCGGTGCAAGGCAGTGATACGGGTACAGCAACGATAGTGGATGATGGCAGTGGCCCGGGCCCTGATCCGGATGATGACCGTCCAAGTGTGACTATTACCGATGCTGGCATTATTAATGAGGGTGAGACTGCGAACTTCAAAGTCACCTTATCGAATGCCTCCGAATCTGCAGTTCAAGTGGAACTTGGCCTCAACTTAGGTGACACCGAAGCCGGTGACTTAGGTACCTTAGAATACAACACGGGAAGTGGTTGGGTTGCAGTGCCAAATGATGGCGTGGTGACGGTGCCAGCCGGGCAAACCGAATTTGATGTGCGTATCGCTTCCATTGATGACACCGTTTATGAAGGCCCTGAAGATTTCAGTGTGACGGTGACTGGCATTGGGGCGGTACAAGGCAGCGATACGGGTACAGCAACGATAGTGGATGACGGTAGTGGCCCTGGACCCGATCCGGATGATGACCGTCCGGTTGTTGCGGCAATTAGTGATACAACCGTAAACGAAGGTGAGTCTGCGACGTTGGTTGTCACTTTGAGTAACCTAAGCACTACGGATACTCTCGTTAATCTGACACTTAATGATGGCACAGCAGAGGGAGGGGTAGATTACACCAAATCGTCTGTTACTGTTACCTATGCAGATAGTTCATCAGACGTTATCCCTGTGAACCCTGATGGTACATTTAATGTGTCCGTACCAGCTGGTGATATGACCTTTGACGTTGTGATAAGTACCACCGACGATGAGCTGTTCGAAAGCGATGAAAATTTCACATTAATTGGACAGACCGAGATACAAACAACTCCGGTTATAGGCACGGTAACGATTCTTGATAACGATACAGTCAGCGTTGCCTCTATTTCTAGTGAAGTGGTTAATGAAGGTGAACCTATCATTTTTGATGTTACTTTAAGTAACCCTAGTGATAGTGAAAGTTTGGTCAATATGGTGCTCGCTGATGGTAGCGCAGAGGGGGGCATAGACTACATCAATACATCGGTTACAGTTACCTATGCGGATAACTCAACAGATGTCATTACTGTCAACGCAAACGGAACATTTGATGTTTCAGTTCCCGCGAACGACGTCTCATTCAGCGTCACAGTCAATACTATTGATGATGACCTATTCGAAGGCGCAGAGACTTTAACACTCTCGGGTAAAACTGCCACTCAAATTACATCTGCAATGGGCACAGGGACTCTTCTTGATGATGGTTCGGGGCCAGGACCTGATCCAGATGACGATCGTCCAACAGTGGCAGCGATTACCTCTACAACGGTAAACGAAGGTGATATTGCAACACTAGATGTAACGTTGAGTAATGAAAGCACCACCAACACCACTGTCAATATGATGCTGACTGACGGATCAGCAGAAGGCGGTGTGGATTACACCGATACTTCAGTAACAATTACTTATGAGAGTGGCGGCATAGAAGTCGTTACGGTAAATCCAGATGGCAGCTTTATTGTCGATGTGCCCGCAAATGATACGACTTATAGTGTTTCTGTAAGTACAACAGATGATGACTTATTCGAAGGACCTGAAACCTTTACGTTATCAGGTAACACTGATAACCAAGTTGGCTCTGTGATTGGTACCGGTACTATTGTTGATGATGGTAGTGGCCCAGGACCAGATCCTGATGATGACCGCCCGACTGTAGCAGCGATTACGGATGCCATAGTTAGTGAAGGTGAGCTGGCAACGCTTGAAGTCACTTTAAGCAATGCAAGTACCACAAACACCGTTGTTAATATGACATTAGCAAATGGGACAGCTGAAGGAGGTTCGGATTATACAAATACGACAGTAACCGTTACCTACGCTGATAGTAGTACCGACGTTATTTCAGTGAACCCAGATGGTACGTTTGATGTCATTGTACCAGCGTTAGACACAACATTTAGCGTTACTATGGTGACGTTAAACGATGATATTTATGAGGGTGATGAGAACTTTACATTATCCGGTGCCACTACTGTGCAAACAACTGCTGCGGTCGGTACCGTAACGATTAACGATGATGCAGACATACCAACTGTCACTGAAATTACGGATATTCAAGTGGTGGAAGGTAACGATGCGAAATTTAACGTTACACTGAGTAATGCAAGTGCGGTTGCGATTATGGTTAGTATGTCTCTCTTAGACGGAACCGCTGTCGCTGGAGATGATTTTAACGCTACGAGTGTGACCATTACTTATGCTGATAACACGACGGAAGTTATTGCGGTAAACCCTGATGGAACGTTTGATGTCTCGGTACCTGCGAGTGATACTAACTTTAGTGTTACGGTAAACACTGTTGAAGACCAGATTTATGAATCTTCAGAAAACTTTGTTTTAACTGGTTCGATTCAAGGGCAATCACCTGCAGCGTCAGGCCTTGGTACGATTATTGATGATGACAATACACCTCCGACAGTAGAAGACTTTGGCATTTCGGTTGACCTTAGTGTGGGAGGAGACGCTTTAATTGACTTTGCACCACATGCGCAAGACTTTGAAGATGACTTTGATCTTCAAGATGATAAAGAAACGAGCATCTGTGTCACGACGCTTCCAGACTATGGCTATCTCTATTACTTGGATGATCAGAACAATGAAGTCATATTGGACATTGGTGATGTGATTCCAGAAACTACGGAAGTCAGATATGCACTAACGGAAGATTTCTTTGATGAGCAAAGCTTTGATTCCCAAGATTTACTCGATGAATTTTCTAAAGACTTCATTGCCGATTCAGTCGATGTTAACGGTTTAAGTTTCTTTGGAGGAACCATTGATGGTAATGGTGACTTTATCAATAATGCTCAAATCAAGGTTGACTTTGCCGCTCAGCAGGTAGGTTTAGTTGTAGTGTCACCGGGCGAAACTGGCCAAGGGGATGAAATTAGTACGAGTGAGTTCATTGCCATTGAATTAGATGAAGGGCTTGAAGCTAAAGAAGCAAGGTTAAACCTAGCAAGCTTGAATGATAGGTTTAACAGTGGCGGCGCTTGGATTCAAGCATACTTTTATATGGGCGATACTCTTGTTGATATACAAACCATACACACCAGTGACATCGTATTTACTGGTAATCAAGAAGGTTACGCTGACGTATCGCTAAGTAATGGCAGTTTTGATGAGATTCGCTTGTTCCCTGAAACAGACAGTTCAAGTGATAAAGCCAGCTTTACTCTAGTTGGTACTCAGATTACAAGTTTTAATAATGTAAACGACTCGTTTGATTACAAAGCGATTGACTCAGATGGTTTAGAAAGCGATACCACTGCAACCGTTGATATTGATTTTAACAATGTCTCTTTTGAAACAGTGACCGCTTTCGGTACACAGACTGCTTCGTTACAGCAAGAGCCTAATATCATCATGGGAACAGACCAAGATGATGTTCTTGTAGGCACCGATGGTAATGATATTCTAATTGGTGGTCTAGGTAATGATATTTTGACTGGTGGCGGAGGTGATGACATCTTCAAGTGGACAGAGATGCAATCCGCAACTGACACCGTGACGGATTTCAGTGACGGGGATCAGCTCGATTTTACCGATGTATTTGATGATATGAGTGGTACTGATATTTCCACATTACTTGATGATCTCGGCTCTGGCGATTATCACGGAAGCGTGGATGATATCACGGTGGCGGTGACTGAAAGTGGAGGTAACTCAACTCTGACCATAAATAAAGATGGACAACAGTTGGAGGTTAATTTTGACGGAGCTTCTGCTTCTGATATTGCCAATAGTTTGATTTCTAATCTTGAACAATTACGAGAGTAAATGATTCAAAATGAAAAACGGAGCGAAAGCTCCGTTTTTCATTTAGTAATGCAGTAAGTTCAGGCAATAATTAAAGCACTTTACATGCAAAACCTTTTAAGTAGAAACCTTCTGGATATGCGGTATCGGTTGGGTGGTCAGCGGCTTGTTCAAAACGCTCCACAAACTTTACTTGGCGGTTAGCGTCTACGGCTGCATCAGCGATGATTTTCTGGAACAGAACTTGATCCATCAAGCCAGAGCAAGAGTAGGTCAGTAGCGTGCCGCCCGGTTTTAGAATTTGCATTGCTAGCATGTTGATGTCTTTGTAACCACGACATGCGCCGTTTAGTTGTGCTTTGCTCTCTGCGAACTTCGGTGGGTCCATGATCACAACATCGAACTGAGTTCCTTGATCACGATACTCACGAAGCAGCTTAAACACGTCTGCATTTAGGAACACGGCACGCTTCTTTGAAATATCAAACTCGTTTAGTTCTGCGTTGAATTTTGCGGTATCTAAAGCAGGTTGTGACACGTCAGCGTTAATCACACGCTTTGCATCACCTTTTAGAGCGTAAAGTCCGAAGCCACCTGTGTAAGAGAAGCAGTTAAGAACTTCTTTGCCTTTCATATATTTCATCGCTTGCTGGCGACTATCACGTTGATCTAGGTAGAAACCTGTTTTGTGTCCGCCAACGATATCTACACTAATCTTTACGCCATTTTCTTCGATGACGACCGATTTAGGTGGCTCTTCGCCGTGCAAAACGCCCGTGATCTCTTTTAAACCTTCTTTTTTACGAACGGCCACGTCAGAGCGCTCGTACACATTACAATCAGGGAAGCACTCAACCAGAGCGTCAACAATAGCCTGCTTATTGTGTTCTGCGCCAGCACTGAGAAGTTGGCACACAAAGAAATTTTGGTAACGGTCGATCGTAACGCCAGGTAAGCCGTCAGACTCTGCTGCGATAAGGCGATAACCAGTAAGGCCATCACGTTCGATAATGTCTTCACGAAGAAGTTGTGCGTCTTTAAGTCGTTTAACGAAAAACGCGGTGTCGATTTCTTCTTTCTCAAAACTCCAAATACGAGCACGAATTTGTGAAGCTGGCGAATATGCCGCCTTAGCTAGCCATTTACCGTCGTGAGTGAATACATCAACCGTTTCGCCAAGAGCAGGTTCGCCCTCAACTTTGTTGATGCCTCGAGAGAAGATCCAAGGGTGCTTGCGCTTGACCGATTTCTCACGACCTTTAACCAAATAGATAGCAGCTGTCATTTCATTAGCTCTTGTTGAATTTTGAAAGGGGCGTATTGTCCGGGATGTGAATGGTAAAAGCAATATCCCTCGGCAATCCAGTACATTGTAGTGACTTTTAAATACAAAAAAGGTCACTAAAGTGACCCTTTTATTTGAATTTGCTGTAACAGATTCCGTTGCTATGCTTTAAGTCCAGTAAGTAGTGCTTCCATTGTGTCGCTTTGCTTACGCAGTTGATCAACGTTTTGTGAAGTCGTGCTTATCATATTGCACACGTTATCTGCTTGAACTCGAATTTCTTCAACGCTTGAGGCGATATTGTCCGCGACTACACCTTGCTCTTCAGCTGCTGTTGCAATTTGAATGCTACTGTCGGAGATAGTTTGATTTTTATCTGCCAAAGAGCCGATTTCGTGATTCACTTCCGTCATGAGGTTTTGTCCCTCATTTGCATTATTAACTGTAACTTCCATCAGCTTAGTAAGTGATTGGCTGTTACGCTGTAACGACTCAATCATCGTTTGGATTTCAACTGTCGCTTGCTGAGTGCGTCCCGCAAGAGCGCGAACCTCATCCGCAACGACCGCAAATCCACGACCTTGTTCTCCAGCACGTGCAGCTTCAATAGCCGCGTTCAGAGCAAGTAGGTTGGTTTGCTCGGAGATCCCATTGATTGTTGTCACTACTTCATCAATTTGTGCTGCATTGGCATCTAACTCGGCAACGGCTTGAGACGCAGATTGAATCTCATTAGAGAGGTTCGAAATCGAGTGAAGCGTATTCTCAACTTTCACTTGTCCAGACTGAGCCACGTTTCGCGCATCATCGGTTTGCGTGCTTGAATCGTGAGCTAGTGTCGCGACTTCTCGAATCGTTGATGCCATTTGTTCCGTTGCACTAGCAAGAGAGTTGAGGTGTTCCTGCTGAGTCGCTGAAATATCTGAACTGTGATGAATCGATTGATTCAGGTCTGAGCTAATTTGTTGCATTAAAGCCACAGACTCTTGAATCGACAGCACCATTTGTTGCTCTCGTTCTGCAACTTTGTCTATCGTAATAGCAATTTCACTAAACTCGTCGCGAACAGGGAAGAAGTTCATTCTCGCAGTTAGGTCGCCACCAGCAAGAGTGTTTAATGCTTTGTTCATCGTGAACATCGCGCCGCCAATAAACGTCATGATGTAGTAAACGCCAAGAGCGAGAATAAACAAGCTCACACAGATGATGCTCACTTGAGTCGTTGATAGGGCAGTCCATAAAGAAAGTTCATGGTTTGCAACCAAGCTGTACGCACCATTTAAAACTGACACGGATTGCGGCCCTGAGCCAATAGAAACGGTTTCTGAACCCGCTATGAGGCTTGCTACTTGAGATTGAGAAAGGTTGCCTGCCTCTATCAGACCTTTCATAAGCATGAGCTCTTCTTGGTACATACTTGAGATCAGTGTATTAGCCGCGCTATTAAGGACGAGAGTGAGAATGACTAAAGCAAGAAGAGGGAGAACGAAGAGCAAATAGAACTTTTCTTGAATCTTTAAGTGAATGAGATACTTATCAATCCAGCGGAATGGAATTTCTTTCATAATTATAATAACCGTGCAAAAACCCACTATCCTTAGTGGGGTGAATAGACGAAAAGAATATATCACTCAGTAAAAAGAAGCGGTACAAAGATGAACGTAAAGTGTGAGAGATTTATAGTAAAAGGTCATGTTCAAGGCGTGGGCTTTCGTTACCATACTTCCCATCAAGGATTGAAGCTAGGGTTAACAGGTTATGCGAAGAACCTAAACAATGGTGATGTTGAAGTGATGGCGTGTGGAACAGACGCGCAAATAGTTGCGTTTTCGGAATGGTTACAAGAAGGACCGCGAACGGCAACAGTAGAGCATGTGATGCAGGAACCTGCGTCGTATAAGCCGTTACGCGGTTTTAAAATTTTATGAATCTACAAGCATTTAGCTGGCTTTGGTAGGCCGGCTAATTTGGTTGCTTGTTTGGCTGGCCCCTTTTTAAACAGCTTGAATAGATACTTACTGTTACCTTTTTCTGGGCCGTGCGCTTTTTCCATCGCTTTCACAAGCATACGCACTGCAGGGGAGGTATTAAACTCTTCATAAAAGTCTCGCACAAAATGCACAACTTCCAAATGAGCATCCGTAAGCTCGATGTCTTCTTCTTTTGCTAAAAGCTCAATCATACCTTCTTCCCATTGAGTATGATCCAATAAGTAGCCTTGAGCATCCGTTTCAATTTCTTTGCCGTTGTAAACGAACATAACGTTTTATCCGTTAAGTAAACATGGATGTTTATAGATTAGCGACAGCCGAGAATGTTCTCAACAAAAGAATCTCGAAGTAGTGCCGAGCGAAGCAAAAGCGTACAAAGTAGTGGCCTATAACTGAATACTCTTAAATTATATTTTAAGCATAAATTTGTTTTTTTATTCGTGTTGTTAGAAAATTTTCGGGGTTGATATCGGTGGTTTTGCATTGTTATGCAATTCACTTGGTGTGATTGATTTGTCAGTTATATTTATTGTTTTAGATAAGTCGATCACAACGAATATAAACTAGTTTTAAATCAAAAGAATAAATTGAAAAAAATCGTTATGTTCACCCATGCTTAACAACAACACGGAGCAATTCAGGAGTGTATGGAGTGGTCGAATCTTTTCGTTTCCATTGGATGGGCGGTACTGCAAGCATGCTTTAGCATTTTCTCTTTTCTATGTCTGACGGGATTTGTAAAACATAATCCTATAAAACCGAAGTATGCTTGGTTGCAGTACATCTATGGGCCGTTACTTTTTTTGACTTGGGGAGTCATGTTAGTGACACCGATGATGTCGGCCTACATATTTTTTAGCGTAGCTGGTAAATCAGTAGTCTGGTTGCCCGCGCTCAAGATGTTCGGTTATTGGTGGGTTGCGTTTGGAGTATTTTGCTTCTTGTCATCAGTCGATGAGCGATTGCGAAGTCGCGGTTTGAATTAAGACAAGTTATACCCTGAAATCAGTTTACAAACTGAGAGAGGTGATTATAAAGCGCTCATACAAGCGATATAGCGATTGTTTGAGAATTAATAGCTTAAACGTTGTGTTTGTTTTCATAGACCGATATTCTCATTGGATTAATGAAAGCCTGTATTCAGGTTAGAAACAACAATGATGACAAGGAGTTAGTCATGTCGAAACAACGTTACATTGAGATTAATGACAATGTAAAATCCACTTGGTCCATCGAGCGTATTTGGCAACTTGCAGAATCCTTACCTGTAGAAGAAATTTCGATTGATGATATCAAAGGCCCAAATGAAGTGACTTGGTTTAGTCATGAAGGGCCACAGCCAACCTGCCGCGAAATTGCAAAACATTGCCAACGAATCAACAATGCTGATTTGTCGTATCCGGTAATCTTAACCAGTGACTATCGTGTTTTTGACGGTATGCACCGAATCGCCAAGCAAATCATGTTAGGAGAGGAAACGATCAAAGTGAGACGCTTTAGAGAAAACCCAGAAGCTGACGAAGTTATCGAGTTGTCAGTAGAGCAGGCGTAATACACTGAATTGCACACAAAGAAAAAGCCCGAAGGAATTACCTTCGGGCTTTTTGATTCTACTTAACGAGAAACGATTAATCGTCGTTCATAATACCTAGAATGCTTAGTAGGCTGATGAAGATGTTGTAGATTGATACATACAAAGTTACTGTCGCAGAGATATAGTTTGTTTCACCGCCACGAATAATGCTTTGTGTTGTCATCAGGATCGCCATAGTAGAGAAAATGATAAACAAGCTGCTCAACGCCAAGTGTAACAGGGTTGATTGAATAAAGAAGCTTGCAATCATGCCCACAACCAGCACAACAAATAGTGATAGCATTAAGCCACCCATCATCGATAGGTCACGTTTCGTTGTTAGTGCGTATGCCGATGCTGCCATGAAAGATAGTGCCGTACCACCGAGTGCGGTTAATACGATATCGCCCATGCCTGCACCGATGTACATGTTTAGAATAGGGCCAACGGTGTAACCTAAGAAGCCAGTAAATAGGAACGTAAACACAAGGCCAAGACTGTTGTTACGGTTTTTTTCTGTTAAGAATAATAGGCCGTAGAAACCAACCAGCATTAGGATGATACCTGGATGTGGAAGGTTAAATGCCATTGCAACGCCAGCAACGACTGCCGACCATAAAAGTGTCATTGAAAGTAGAGCGTAAGTATTACGCAATACTTTGTTCGTTTGTAGAGCACTTTCTTGAGTTGAAGTGCGGGTAAACATTGGACTGTTCATAATCTTCCTCGATAAGAGACTTTCTTTTAAGTACATTTATGGGATTGAAAGTTCAAAAAATCAAGCCCTAACCATACGTAACTTAGATAAAATAATAATAGAAATAAGATGTTATGTATTTGGCAACTTGTAACACAATATTACTGCTTAGCATAGCTATGTTGATTCTTACACAGATTTTTGAATTTAGTAACAAAAAGCACTGGCTTCATAGAAACCAGTGCTTTTTTATGTCGATTCGGCTAAATCTTAGTGGTGTAAGATTTGCGCTAGGAAGTTTTGGGTCCTATCCGATTGAGGATTCTCAAAGAAGTCGACCGGGTTGTTTTCTTCGATGATCTCTCCTGCGTCCATGAATATCACGCGATCGGCAACTTCTTTAGCAAAGCCCATTTCATGTGTCACACATAGCATAGTCATGCCTTCCTCGGCGAGTTCGACCATTACATCCAGTACTTCGCGAACCATTTCCGGGTCGAGTGCAGATGTTGGCTCATCAAAAAGCATGACTTTAGGGTTCATACACAAAGAGCGAGCAATCGCCACACGTTGTTGCTGACCACCAGACAACTGACCGGGATACTTCTCCGCTTGGTCTGGAATTTTTACACGTTCCAGATATTTCATCGCAACTGCTTCTGCCTCATCTTTTGGCATCTTCTTCACCCAGATAGGCGCGAGCGTACAGTTTTCCAGTACGGTTAAATGAGGGAAGAGATTAAAGTGTTGAAAGCACATGCCCACTTCTCGGCGCACTGCTTCAATGTTCTTTAAGTCTTCAGTTAATTCCGTACCAGAGACGTAAATGCTGCCTGCTTGGTGCTCTTCAAGACGGTTAATACAGCGAATCATCGTTGATTTTCCCGACCCTGATGGACCACAGATAACGATTTTCTCGCCGCGCTTAACGTCGAGGTTAATATTTTTTAGTACGTGAAACTCACCATACCATTTATTCATGTCCTTCAATTGGATCATGTAGTCTTGTTGTTGCGTCATAATACGTCCTTGATCTTGATGAGTTATCGTTTGTGACCGGTATGAAGTTTGTTTTCAAGCCATATCGAATAGCGCGACATGCCAAAACAAAATACCCAAAACACTAACGCGACAAATACATAACTTTCTGTAGCAAAACCTAACCATTCAGGGTCGGTGTTTGCTGCTTGCCCTATACCGAGTACGTCAAACATACCAATGATGAGTACCAAACTGGTGTCTTTAAACAAACCGATGAAGGTGTTCACGATAGAAGGAATAGTAATCTTTAGCGCCTGTGGCAAGATAATAAGCCCAGTCTTTTTCCAGTAACTTAACCCAAGCGCATCAGCGGCTTCATATTGACCTTTCGGAATGGCTTGTAGACCACCGCGTACCACTTCTGCCATGTAAGCGGAGGCAAACATAACCACACCTATAAGGGCGCGAATCAGTTTATCTGTCTCTGAACCTTCAGACATAAACAATGGAAGCATAACCGAAGCCATGAACAAAACCGTAATCAGCGGAACGCCACGCCAAACTTCAATGTAGACGGTACAAATGCTGCGAATGATCGGCATCTCTGAACGTCTACCAAGCGCAAGCACCACACCAATTGGCAATGAAACTACGATACCAACTAGCGCAATAATGAGTGTAACGAGTAGTCCACCCCACTTGTGTGTATCGACCACTTCTAGTCCAAAGACACCACCGTATAACAGCCCAGCGATGATGAATGGGTAGATGTTTACGAAGAAAAGCCAAATCCACATCCGTTTCGGTGTCTTCTCATACGCGAGTAAAACAGTAAATATGGCCAATGTGATATAGAAAAGGCGAGGGCGCCATAGTTCGGACTCTGGATAAAAACCATACATGAACTGCTCCCAGCGCACGCTGATAAATACCCAGCAAGCACCATCTCGGCTACAGTCGTCACGCGTTGAGCCAATCCAGTCTGCGTTAATAAACGCCCAATCCACGATATACCATATTGCAGTTACGACAATATACGCAAGAATGACAGTAACAATGGAATTGATAGGGCCATTAAATAGATTTTTCCGCATCCAACCAACGAAGCCTACAGTATTGGCGGGTGGTGGGAGATCCGGTTGAAATTGATGAGTACTCATATTATCTCTCCACCAGCGCGACTTTACGGTTATACAAGTTCATTAATGCAGACGTAATCAGACTTAATGTCAAGTACACGCCCATCGTCATCGCAATGATCTCAATCGCTTGTCCCGTTTGGTTCAGGGTAGTACCAGCAAACACAGAGACAAGATCTGGGTAACCAATCGCCATCGCTAACGATGAGTTTTTGGTGAGGTTGAGATATTGACTGGTTAAAGGTGGAATAATAATTCGTAACGCTTGAGGAATGACAACAAGCTTTAAAGTTTTCGAGCGTGGTAAGCCTAGCGACATCGCTGCTTCGGTTTGACCATGGCTAACCGCATTAATACCAGAGCGCACAATCTCAGCAATGAAAGAAGCTGTATAAACACTCAATGCCAAAAGTAGCGCAGCCAATTCAGGAATAATGCTAATACCACCTCGGAAGTTAAACCCTTTTAGTTCAGGATAATTCAGTGAAATTGGCATACCAGCAAGGAAGTACACAACCAATGGAAGGCCAACAACTAAACCCAAAACTATTCTTCCCATTGGGGTTTGTTGCCCAGTGAGACGTTGCTTATTATTCGCCCATACATTAATTAATAAGCTTGCGATTACCCCGAAGATTAACGCGGCAATAACGTAGCTACTGCCAGGTTCCATAGTCGGTGCAGGGAAATATAAGCCACGAACGTTCAGGAAAATAGCTTCACCAAGACTTAAGCTTTGGCGTGGTGAGGGTAATGCTTGAAGAACAGCGAAATACCAGAAGAATATTTGCAGAAGAAGGGGGATATTTCGGAAAGTTTCGATATAAACTGCCGCTAAACGACTAACTAACCAGTTAGAAGAAAGGCGGGCAACCCCCATGGTAAAGCCAATCACAGTAGCCAGAATAATACCTAATACGGAGACTAACGCCGTATTAAGAAGGCCGATGATAAATGTTCTGCCGTAAGAGTACGTTTCATCGTATTCAATTAATGTTAACCCAATACCAAACCCGGCTTCTTGATTCAGAAAACCGAAGCCCGTTGCAATACCACGAGCATCTAAGTTATTGAGAGCGTTGTTTACAATCGTGTAAAAGAAAAATACCAGTGCAGCAATGGCAATGATCTGGAAAATAGCAGAACGAAAGGCAGGATTATAAATCAGGCTCTTGCTTCCGCTTGGTTTGGACATCGTACTTGGCGATGCATCTTGTGTCGGTTTCATACAGCGATAACCTCAAACCTTAGTTATAGATATCGGCCTGTATAACGAAGTTTCGTCCTTGCTGGCTAAAGAATAACTCTCTCATGTCTAGTGGCTTACGAACCTTTAAAGCCGTTCCACCAAGCGAGCGCTTTTCGCCATCCAATGAGCGATCCTTACTCATACAGTGAGATATAATCAAGAAAAAGGGCGGCATGAACCGCCCTGATTAACTCTTTCTATCGGATTGGTGGCGCGTACATAAAGCCGCCTGCATTCCATAGCGCATTAACGCCACGAGAGATTTCTAACGGCGAACCAGTACCGACTGTACGTTCGAAGCTTTCACCATAGTTACCAACTTGTTTGATAACCTGGTAGCCCCAATCGTCGCGGATACCCAACCCTTTGCCTTTAGGGCCATCAACACCGAGGATACGCTTGATGTTTGGATCTGTTGACTTCAGCATTTCATCCGCATTCTTCGAACTAATACCGTATTCTTCAGCGTTAATCATCGCAGACAATGTCCACTTAGCGATGTTAAACCATTGATCATCGCCTTGACGAACGACTGGACCTAGTGGCTCTTTAGAGATGATTTCTGGAAGAACGGCCGCAGAGGACGGATCTTTCAAATTCAAACGCAGTGCATAAAGGCCAGATTGGTCAGTTGTTAATACGTCACAGCGTCCCGCATCAAAACCTTTCGAAGTTTGCGCCGCTGTGTCGAATACCACTGGTTTGTACGCCATGCCTTGGTTGCGGAAATAATCTGCAAGGTTTAGCTCGGTTGTTGTACCTGATTGAACACATACCGACGCACCATCAAGCTCTTTAGCACTTGAGATACCAAGTTCCTTCTTCACCATAAAACCTTGACCGTCGTAGTAGTTCACACCTACGAAGTTTAGGCCCAGTGCAGTGTCACGGTGGAGAGTCCAGGTCGTGTTACGGGAAAGCACATCAATCTCACCAGATTGAAGCGCAGTGAAACGTTCTTTTGCGGTTAGGGGTACATATTTAACTTTCGTTTTATCCCCAAGAACGGCTGCAGCCAGTGCTTGGCAATATTCTACGTCGATACCTTCCCATTCGCCTTTTGAGTTAGGGTTAGAGAAACCAGGTAGACCGGTACTTACGCCACAAGTAAGAAAGCCTTGTTTTGTGACTTTGTCCAGAGTAGTGTCTGCTGCTTGAGCTGATGTTGCCATCATCGCAGTAGAAGCCGCTACGACGGAAGCAAGAACTGTGAGTTTATTTGCCATTTGTATCCTTCCTGTATGATCCATGTTTAATCAGGAGTGACCTGAAATAACGTGTCCAATTCGTTAGAGTTATCGTCCTACGTGATTGATTTTCGAAGAAACGGCATTCGATAGATCAACCAGTTATAAGCGTAGGAAAGGATCTGTTAATTCTCAAATATATAATTTAAATGAAGTTTTGAGAGAACTTACAAAGTGCCTTGAGATTTAGAATGACGAAATGTTAATTGTTTGTAAATAGTGCAATTCATGGACAATTTGGTGCATCAGAACAATCAATAGAAGAGTGAACAATACAAAAGAATAAAAAGTTGTTATTAAAACTGTCATTAGCTGAGCAAGGTGAAGTTCAGTAAAAATTCAAACAAAAATTATTTGTGATACCGAAACAGGGTGATGAGCTTGCCCCATTTTTGGTAGCATGGTCTACAACAGCTAATTAGAGTAATCATGGATTGAAATGCGATATTTTCCTCTGTTCTTAGATTTAATTAATAAACCCGTTCTCGTCGTGGGTGGCGGTGAGGTGGCAAGCCGAAAGGTGGAAGCGTTGCTAAAGGCTGGGGCGGATGTGACTATCGTTTCTCCGACGTTGGTTGATTTTCTGTCTAAGCTTGCTTCTGAGCATCAACTGCGCTGGGTACAACGTTTCTATTCGAGTGACATTGTCACTAAAAGCTTTGTTCAAGTGTGGGCGACGACAGACAATCCTGAGCTAAATCACCAAGTGTACAAAGATGCCAAAGAGCTAGGCATCTTGGTTAACGTTGTGGATGATAAGCCTTACTGTGATTTCATCACGCCGTCAATGATTAATCGTGGCCGCATCCAAATCGCTATCTCTAGTGGTGGAGCTTCGCCAGTTTTAATTCGAAACATCCGTGAAAAGCTTGAATCGATACTGCCACAAAACATGGGGTTGATGGCGGATTTTGCTAACTCAAAGCGAAACTCAATTAAAGAGGCATTGCCTAGCGTCGATTTACGCCGTAAGTTTTGGGAGCAATTCTTCTCGAATCCCGAGGTTGAAAACGCACGAGATAATCGAGAGTTAGAAGCAATTTACCAAGCGACCATGGCAACACCTTTAGATGAAAAGGGAAGTTGTACTTGGGTTCATGTTGGGAAAGATGTTGAGATGTTGCCAATAAAAGCCGTACGCTATATGCAACAAGCGGAGCTGGCTCTGTACTCAACTCGATGTGAAGCGAATGTGTTAGAACTAATACGCAGAGATGCAGAAAGAGAAGCTTTCTCGAGCGCTGCTGAGCTTTCGGGTATGCTGGCCAAGGCTAAAGCTGAAAAGCTTCGAATTTGCGTGTTCATACCACAAGGAACGAGCGAATTCGTATTGCTGCAAGGGCAGGACTTGGTTATCTAGCAATGCCAAATGCTAAAAGTGGATACGTAGTTCGTTACACAAAAGCCAATAAAAAACGCCAGCGGATTATGCGCTGGCGTTTTTACTTACTTCTCAGATTGATTAATCACGGAAGTTGTTAAACTGGAATGGGATACCCATCTCTGCTTCACGAATCGCTGCCATTGTCGCTTGCAGGTCGTCGCGTTTCTTACCAGTAACACGTACTTTGTCGCCTTGAATAGAAGCTTGTACTTTTAACTTTGCGTCCTTGATAAGTTTCACTACTTTTTTCGCCGTTGGAGTATCAATACCTTGGCGGAAAAGCAGAGTTTGGTGCCAGTTTTTACCAGTAACGTCTGGGTCTTGTGCATCCATTGCGTTCGCGTCAATGTTACGCTTCGCTAAGTGGCCGCGTAAAATGTCGCGCATTTGCTTAAGTTGGAAGTCACCTTCCGCAGACATTTTTACGTTTTCTTCTACTAGCTCAAAGCTCGCATTTACGTTGCGGAAATCGAAACGAGTAGACAATTCACGGTTAGCATTATCAACGGCGTTACGTAGTTCAACCGTATCGATTTCAGAAACAATATCAAACGATGGCATGAAGATTCCTTGATTATTTTGTTATAGGGACTTTCGGGACTTAACAGCGCTTGCCAGCATATCTAGCATTGTAGCAGTGTCTTCCCAACCTAGGCATGGATCTGTAATAGACTGACCATACGTTAGGTTATTGATGTCAGTCATTGGCTGATTGCCTTCAAGAATAAAGCTTTCAGCCATGATACCCGCAATACGAGTGCTGCCTGACTTAATTTGGTTACATATGTCTTGAGCTACGTCGATTTGTTTTCTGTGTTGCTTCTGACAGTTTGCATGGCTGAAATCCACAACCAAACGTTGTGGCAATCCAAACTCAGCTAAAGCATCACATGCTTGTTTGACTGATGCTTCATCAAAGTTAGGGCCTTTTTCTCCACCGCGCAGAATAATATGACCGTAAGGGTTACCACTTGTGCGGTAAACCGTCATTCGACCGTTCTTATCTGGCGAGTAGAAGTAATGCGATGCTTTCGATGCGCGAATTGCATCAATTGCAATTTTTACGTTGCCATTTGTGCCATTTTTGAAACCAACTGGGCAAGATAGTGCCGACGCCATTTCACGGTGAATTTGTGATTCCGTTGTGCGAGCACCAATCGCGCCCCAAGTGATCAAATCCGCGATGTATTGACCAGTGATCATATCAAGAAACTCAGTAGCAGTCGCAAGACCAAGCTTGTTGATATCCAGTAGTAGTTTACGAGCTTTATGAAGACCAGCTTCAAGTGCGTAAGAACCATCTAGGTTAGGGTCCGTAATCAAACCTTTCCAACCAACTACTGTACGAGGCTTTTCAAAGTAAGTACGCATCACGATAAATAGCTCGTCTTTGTACTTGTCTTGGATTTCACTCAGGCGAGTGGCGTAATCAATGGCAGCTTCAGTGTCGTGAACAGAACACGGACCTACAATCGCAAGAAGGCGATTGTCTTCACCCGATAAAATGTTTTCAATCTGACGACGAGATTGAGCGATACGGTCTGCAACGTCATCCGTAATAGGATGTACACTACCTAGCTCTGCTGGGGTAGGCATTGGACCCAAAGGCTGGGTTCTCAATTCATCTGTTTTTATAGGCATGTTATAGCTTTATTCTCTATTGCGAAGGGGTAAAGATAACGGAATTACAGGCAGGAATAAACCGTTTCACGGGAATCTTCGCCAGGAAATACCGAATTGTATACAAAGGTGTAGGTATTCATTTAAATGACTTATGTATAAATGACAAAACTTGATCATTAAATCAATATATATACATTTGAATTTATAACCATTTTATCTATCTCGCTGTAAGGTAATCTAAGTAACTGCGATAAACTTCATACCTTATGGGTGACACCGTCACTTTGTGAGGGTTAAATAACTCGTGAGATCGAGCTTTTGTTAACATTTCTTTGACATCTATTTCTTTCGTTGATTAACTGGTCTGACTAGATTGGTAAGGAGACCAAAATGTTATCAGCTCTACGTCGTGCGAATTTGTATCTAAATCTGTTTGGCTTTTCGAAAGTGCCGCTGATTTGGCTTTGCCACCCTAAAATCATTGCGATAGATAGCAAGCATGTTGAGGTTCGTATCCCATTGCGCAGAAGAACGAAGAACCACCTGAATAGCATGTATTTCGGCGCTTTAGCCGTTGGCGCTGATGTTGCTGGTGGTTTTCTTGCTATGAGTAAAGCGCAAGAAAAGGGAGAAGCGATCTCGCTAGCATTTAAAGGTGTGAAAGCCGAGTTTTTAAAGCGCCCGGAAGCCGATGTGCACTTTGTTTGTAACGATGGTCATGTCATTGATGAGATGCTCAAGCACACCTTGGCAACGGGTGAACGAGTAAATCGTGACGTAAAAATTGTCGCGCTGTGTCCTAACTTACATGGTGACGAGCCAATGGCTGAATTCTCGCTTACTCTTTCGATAAAAAAAGCAGCCCAACAAAGAAAAGAGGCTGCCTAGTGGTTTGTGGCTCGTTTGTTTAAAGGCGTTGGCTTAATTGAGTTCAATCTTCTCGATAGAGACGATTTTGGAGCGATTTAAGACCACTTTCCAGCGGTAATAAACAGGCTCATCGGTGTGGTTGTCCTCTTTGACAATCACATTGAGCAAATGACGTTTCTCTACTGACTCTTTGGTTACTTGACCTTCATTTAAACGGTAAACTCGGTTTGAGCTTTTATCCATCAAGCGGATGATAGGGCGTAAACTGATGTTCAATGTTTCTCTCGTTTGTTCGTAACCACTCAAGAAAAGAGAGGTCGCCATTTCGGTTTTCTCGTGATAATGAAGAATCTGCTCTTCACGTTGAACGACGCGTTTTTTACGTATTCTTTGAATCTTATCCGGCAAGCTACTTAAGGTACGATAATCGAGCCACTCCAATTTTTTGCCAACCACTTTTTTCGTCGTTGGATCAACATACTTCTTACGCCATTTTGGCTTGCCTTTACGGATCCATCGCCACATAGCATCGCGTAAATCATCTTTAAAGATTTCTCGTAAAGCGTAAATAAAAGACATCGCGATAATGAATGAAGCAGAAATTTCCCCCAGATAATCGCGAGCGAGAATCACGGTAGAGGTCACGACAACCATCACCAAACCAGTTGCAATGCCTTTGATTGCACGCTTGATGTTGTTACCCATCGATATGGTTTCTTCACGAAGCACGATAGGGTGTTCAATCAATCGCCTTAGCAAGCGCATTTTGTTAGATAAGCGAGTAACGTCTTCAACGACTCTTGATGAGTTGTATTTGTTGAGTTTACGATGGGCTTGCTCTTTCTCACATAGCGTGATCAGGCGCTTCTTGATCGTGCCATAGTCGCCTTCACGTGGTAGGTGGGCCACCAGTGACAGGAACTTTTGCTCGGTATACCAAGACAGATAGTTATCGATGTTAACGTAGTAGCGTTTTAAGTTCTCTTCGTAAGGAATAGAACGCCGCAAGCGCTTTAAGATCTCAAGCGTGAGCTCGATAACTTCGTCCACTTCATCTTCCGTTACGGAGTTGTTCTCATGCTTGTTTAAACTTGCTACCGCTTTGTCTAGCGCGATAACGTATTGGTAAGCGAACAAACTCAAACTTACTCGGTATTGCTGATTCGACAGGCGTCCACGTTTGGCAAGTCGACTGTGTACTAGCGGAAGAAGGATTTCAGTACTGTAATAAGATCGTTGCTGTGTGATTGAGGTGTAATAAAATTCGGATTCACTGATGATATCGGCGTTTAAACCAAGCTCACCAGGTATAAAAAAGTAAATATCTAGGTCGACACTTTTGCTCTTTGCGAGTGCATGACTGATTTTTAATGTTATTGAGTCTTGTTTATCGACGGTGACCAAAGAAAGCTCCTGACTTTGCTAAAGCATTCTTAACTTATGCGTTCCGTTGAGCAGGTAAGTATAAGAGTGCTAAAAGAGTGACTGGGGCATATAGCTGAACGACAACAGCATAACAGAGCACTATGCTTTTCTCTCTGATTTTCTTGTTAGTTTAGGTATAATTCCACGTAAATTTAAAAAGAGACAAAATCAATGATTAAAATTGGTCAAATTAACAGCTTAGAAGTCATTAAAAAGGCTGATTTTGGCGTATTTCTGGATGGCGATGATTACGGTTCTGTTCTACTACCTAGTAAGTATGTACCAGAGGGTACTGAAATTGGTGAGCATGTAGACGTATTTCTGTACTTCGATTCAGAAAGCCAACTTGCTGCGACCATTGAAAGACCAATTGCCCAAGTGGGTGAATGGGGTTTAATGAAGATTGAGGGTGTGAACGCGACAGGTGCTTTTGTAAATTGGGGCATCAAAGAAAAGGACTTACTGATTCCTTTTAGTGAGCAACGCACTCGCTTCTCTGCCGGACAAACCATTTTAGTGTATGTTTATACCGACAAAGCGTCAGGTCGCATTGTTGGTACGACTAAGTTCAATAAATGGTTAGATAAAACTCCAGCGAATTATGAAGTTAACGAACAAGTTGATTTGATCATCGCAGAGCGTAGTCAACTTGGTTATAAAGCTATCGTTAACGGTAAGCATTGGGGCATGATTTTCCCATCGGATGTTTTTGGTAAGCTTTACATCGGTAAAAAGCTGAAAGGCTTTATTAAGCACATTCGTGAAGATGGCAAAATCGACCTTGCTCTACAAAAAGTCGGTGTGGCGAAAATGGACGATCTTTCTAGTAAGATCCTTGACCTGCTAGAGAAGAAAGGCGGATTTTTGCCTTTGAATGACAAGTCGTCTCCTGAAGCGATTTTTGATGCTTTCCGCACAAGTAAAGGGACTTATAAAAAGACCATCGGTGGCTTATACAAGCAGGGTAAAATTGTCATTGAGAAAGACGGTATTCGTCTAGCGTAGTCCAAACTCACGTATAGCGGATCTACAGCCAAAAAAACGGCCCAAACTTTTCCTTTTTTTGGGCCTAGGGGAAACGACTCCGCAGAGCCTGCGCTAAACTTGTCCAACAATAATTTTGTTGGTTAACATAGAGAGAAATGCCACATCAAAGCATTACTTTGATACAACTAGTTTAGTACAGCGTGTCCGGATCGCTAGCGAGCCCACTTGCTTTCATACTTACGAATTAAAAAGCCATCGCAAATACGATGGCTTTTCATTTATTTATGGTTCGTTACGTCTTTTAAAATAAGTTCTTATCTCGTACTAATTCGCGAGGGAGGCCATTCTTTATTCGGTTGCTTACCCACTTGCCAAGGCCAATAACTGCGCCTTGATAGGTGACAAGCACTTCGCCTTTACCTGTTTTCATTCCCTCAGGAATGGTTTGTGGGCGAACATCACGCCCCATGTACCATTCGCGCGCTTCTTCAATACTGAGTTCAATGGCGTTGCTTTCAGAACCTGTCGCCAGGGCAGTCGCGACTTGGTGTTGCCAACGGTAGCCATTTTTATGGGCTTCCGCGATCTTTATACCCATACGGGAGAAGCGTAATTCGCCGATCATCGCTTCTAAAGCATTAGGGAACAGCCAGACATCTTTATCGCGAAGCCATACAGAACTGTCATTTGGAAGTTTAATACCTAACGCGCTTTGGAGTTGTTGAGCAATTTCTGTCGATTCTTTTTTTGAAGTTTTAGCAAAGGGGAATTTCCCCATGCGCTTTTTGACTTCTGGCGCCTCAACAGCAGCCAGTTTGCGAATTCTTGCAACAAAGAACCCTTCACAGTCGTAGACCTGCGGGAAAATATGCAAAAAGCCTTCTTCAGTTAGAGCTGCCTCTGCGTTTTCAAACAAGTTCTCAAGGCTTTCAAACTCTACAGCATCCCCAAAGGTTTCTTTCAAGTGATGACAAACTTGTTGGTTTTCTTCTGTACTGAGCGTACATGTTGAGTAAACCATCACACCACCGGGCTTTAATGCATGGAAGGCGCTTTCAATAAGATCTTTCTGCGTGTCAGCGATGTCGAGTACGGAAGCTTGCGTCCAGTTTTTCATCGCATCTTCGTCTTTGCGAACGGTGCCTTCTCCAGAGCAAGGCGCGTCGAGCAAAACCGCATCAAATTGTTCTGGTAGCCAACCGCCAAAAACGCGCCCATCGAAGTTACTTAGTGCGGCGTTACGTACCCCACAACGTTCTACATTAGCGTGCAGTACTTTTACACGACTTGCGGCGTATTCATTGGCCACAAGTACACCTTTGTTGTTCATTAAAGCTGCAATTTGAGTGGTTTTTGAGCCGGGAGCGGCTGCGGTGTCTAACACGGTATCGTAAGATTCATCATTCATAAACAGAGCAGATACCGGCATCATAGAACTGGCTTCTTGAATGTAGAATAAGCCAGACATGTGTTCTGCTGTGTTGCCTAATGGTACAACTGACTCATCCGCTTCAATCCAAAAACCTGTGTCACACCAAGGCACGGGAGAAAGCTTCCAGCCTTTTGCTTCTGCTCGTTCTAGAAACGCTTCAACACTGATCTTCAACGTATTAACTCGAATACTTTTGCGCAGTGGCTTTTGGCACGACGCGATAAAGTCTTCCATGTTGAGGTGAGCAGGAAGGATAGTTTGGATTTTTTCCAGAAACGCGTCTGGGATGTAAACATTAGGATGCAATGTGGGATCTCGTTTGCAGAATTTGTGGCAAATAATATACGAAAGCGAAGCAGAAACGAATAGTGACAAGGGCCGAGCAATAAAAAAGAGCAGCGATTGCTACTCTTTTAAAGTGATCAAACTTCAATTGTACGTGAATTGAGCTTTATTCTACGGCTTAGGAATCGCTGTACGCCATTGAGTCCAACCTTCTTCAGCTTGTGGATACAAAAAGAAAGATTGCCCACTCTTTGCCGCTGGTGGAATAGTCGATTGCTCTGGCGTTGAAAACGCAATTCCTCCGCGAACTAAACTATCAAAGGTTCCCGCTTTGATGTTAGCGCCGGTAAGCCCGATGGAAACATCTACTCCTGAAACATTCCAGAACACACTGTTTTGACGAACGAGGTAAGCATATTCAGGCTGTATTTTGATAGTTGTGACGATGCGATCAGCAAATTCTCCTAGGCTTACGTCGGTCACTTGGCCAACTTCCATCTGGCGGTAAAGAATAGGGGTACCGACTTGTACTGAGCCTCTTTGTTCACTTTGTAACGTAAACATGATTCCATGCACGCGTTCTGAACTATTTTCTAACTGAAAATCAAATTTGGCTTTACCTTTACCTGGTTCAACACTGATGGATTTCGACACCAACGCTCCGAGGTTTTTAACGCCACCTAAACCAATTTCTGGTTCAGTTAGCCAAAAATGTGAACCTTCAACCGCAATGTTTTCTACGTATTCAGGTAGGACCCTTGCAGTGACTTCAACCATGTTACGACGAAAATTCGGTACAACCAGAGTGATTTCACCAACTTTAACACCTTGATATTCAATCGGCATTCCTTTAGCAATCTCTTGCGAACCGTCGGTTTCTAAAGTAATGACGCGCCCAAACTTGCGAGCGGTTTTTTGATCAGAATACAGCTTCCAGTTTTCTCCGATTTTGTTTTCAACGCCTGGCACGGAGTCAAAAGCGATGCCACCTTCGATTAACGACTTCAAAGGGTGTGCTTTCACACTGACGCCAGCTAATGATGCATCTATCTCAATCCCTGAACGATTCCAAAAAACGGTTTTTGGCGTTACAAGATAAGCGAAGCGGTTTTCGATAGTAGCCTTAATTAGTACTCCGCCATCAACTAGTTGGAAATCGGAGACGTTACCAACTGGAAGATTACGATAGAGTAGAGGACTGCCTTTGGAAATCGGCGGCAATTCAGAAGCAAATAGTGTTAGCGCCCTAGAGCCACTTTGATTGTACTGCGCCAATTCAGCCAATGATTCATTTTGGAACAGTTGATACTCTTTTTGAATATCTTGCTTGCCTTCGCTCACAAAACTAATTGACCCCGTTAACAACTGCTTTGCTGGAGGAACGGTAACGCTGAGCCCCGATTCAGTTAACTCTGCTGATGCACTGCCGGTTACATAAAAACGATTGTTTGATTTGATCAGATGTTTATATTCATGGTCAATCAATACATCCATAAATACTTCGTGTTGTGATTTTTTATCTTCCTTAACTAGGCCCACTTTGATGATTGAACCAACAACGATGCCTTTATAAAGTACATTGGCACCGCTATCTAGGCCAAACGAATTGTCGGATACCAAACGAATCGCGATGGACTTTTCTTGCTGTTGGTTAAACACGTTTTTACGAATGGCAGTAAAGCGGCGAGAGCGTTCACCCGCGCCCGGCACGATCGTTAAGAAGTTTCCTCGCACTAAATTAGCAATGTTTTCAACACCAGAAAGGGACACCTTTGCTTCTTCTAAGACAAATCGAGTACCTGTCGTCAGCATGTCACTAAAAGCGGGTTGAATTGCCGCTGACGCCAATATCACTTCTCGGCCTTCGGAAAGGCTCAAGTCCGTAACTTGGCCAATTTCGATTCCGCGATACATAATTGGAGCGCCTTCTCCGCTGATCTTGCTGTCATCAGGTAGGACGATTTTAACCGCGATGCCTCGACCAGCAGTTTTCAAATCTTTATACAAACGGAACTCGGTGTTCTCTTCTACAGGTTCACCATCATCCGGAGAGTCGACGGCGATGGCGCCACCTAGTAAGGCACTCATGCTTTCTAGTCTTACATCGACACCTTCAAAACCGATGCTGGCACCAATTCCACTGACGTTCCAGAATCGACTGCGGTTGTTAATGATATGTCGGTATTGATCCTGAATGTTGGCTTGAATAGTGATAGATTTTGCATCTTCATCTAGCTGGTAACTGTACACTTCACCGATTGGGATTTTCTTATAAACAATTTGAGAGCCAACCGATACACCACCTAAATCACGGCTTTTGAGCTTAATATTCAAACCTTGAGAAACGCGTAAATCTGTTGGGGCAGAGTCTAACGCATGGAATGTTGTCTCAAACTCTTGACCATCTCCGGGTTGAATCGAGATGTAGTTACCTGAGACGAGCGCATCCAGTCCGGAAACTCCTGTTAGGCTAGCTGTTGGTTTTACTAACCAAAAGCGTGTTTTATCGTTCAGTAACTTTGCAGCTTCAGGATAGATATCAGCATCGACATAAATACTGCCGAGATCTTCGGTGAGGTTAATGTCTCTTACCATGCCGACTTCTAATCCTTGGTAACGGATAGTGGTTCGGCCGGCGACCAGACCAGCGGCATCAGAAAAATAGATTTGCACTCGTTGTCCTGCATCGTGTATCGACTTCACCACAAGCCAGCCAGCTAAGACCATGGTCAAAATTGGCAACAGCCAAAGAGGAGATATGCCTTTACTCCGCTTTACATCTGGTACGTATGACGTTTGAGAACTGTTCTGATCACTCATTCATTGACTCTTTTTCTGATTGTTTTGGGCTTGTTTGGTCCCAGATTAGCCTTGGATCAATACTTTCTGCTGCAAGCATGGTCAATACAACGACAACACCAAATGCTACCGCGCCATATCCTGGTGTGAAATCCAGTATCTGACCACGATCGACTAACGTCATCATGATAGAAATAACAAACAAATCCATCACAGACCATTTACCGATCCATTTAACAACAAAGTAAACCATCATTCGTTGTCTCTTAAACACCGAACGTTTGAATTGGATGCAAAGCATGATGTAGGCGAGCCCAAGTATTTTAATAACCGGGACAACGATACTGGCAACAAAAATGATCGCAGCGATTCCATACATGCCGCTTTTTACCAAACCAGCCACGCCTGAAAAAATAGTGTCCTCCAAACGCTTACCATTGGTAAGCAAGATGGAAATAGGGATCAGGTTAGCAGGGAAGATGGCGACCGTTGCTGCGATGAGGTAAGCCCATGTTTTCTGAATGGAGTTTGGCTTGCGATGATATAACTCGTGATGACAACGCTGGCAATGGTCACCTTCAGGTTGGGACAAGTGGCATTCATGGCAATGCACATCTTTATGCTCAAAAGCATATAAACTTTCTGGTTTCCAAGCTTCCCAATAACGACGCACGCTGATTCTTGAAACTAACAAAACGGTAAATATCTGCAAAAGAACCAGACCAATTAACCCTGGACCGACGAAAATGTCGGAATAATCTTGGAGTTTAAAACAGGAAATGGCGATGCTAACTAAGAACACATCTAACATAACCCAATGCTTCAAATGTTGAATTAGCCACAGTGAGATACGAAGCCCACGGAACCATCGTTGATGTAAAGAAATATGCGCCGTTACCACTGAAACACAAACCGTCAGTGGCGCAAGAGAGCTACAAAATAGAATGAGCAATGAAAGAAGAACAAATCCTTCTTCCATCAATGTGATCATCCCTGAAGGTAGGGTTGCCGGAATCATCACACCAAAGAGTCGGATGCTAATAAAGTTAAAAAAGTGCGATGGAATAAATAGTAGGATACAGGTTATCGCGACGGCTAGATTACCAGAGAGGCTAGGGCTACCTCCGCGATATAATTGTGTACCACAACGAGGGCAGTGTGCATTTTTGCCATGGGGTAAGTCGACGATGTCGACAGGCAATTCACAACCTTGGCACAAACGTACGTTATTGGGTTGCATGGCGTGCTTAGACAGAGAGGTCATAACGACCTCTCTAGCTTGAACGATTTAAGCGTGGGACTGTATGCCCCCATATAAGGTTTGATATAAGCCTTCTTGCTCAACTAACTCACCATGAGTGCCTGTTTGCGTCACTTTCCCATCTTCAAGCACGTAGATCAAATCGGCTTGTTTAACAGCGGATAGTCGATGCGCAACGATTAATGTTGTTCTACCACGTAAGAACTCGGTCAGTGCTTTGTGTAAAGCCGCTTCAGTAGCGGTATCTAACGCAGACGTGGCTTCGTCTAAAATAACAAATTGAGGATTACTCAGCACCATTCTAGCAATGGCAAGCCGTTGTCGTTGACCTCCTGACAAACGAATGCCATTACGACCAACTTGAGTATCCAAGCCGTGGTTCAGTTGAGAAATAACATCTTGCAGCTGAGCCACTTCAAGCGCACGCCAAAGTGACATTTCGTCAAAATCCCCACCAAGCGTTAGATTATGCCTCAAGGTGTCGTTAAATAGTATAGGTTGCTGTAATACCACGGCAATTTTGTCGCGAATTACTTCAAAACCAATATCTTCTGTTAATTCATCATTAAAGCGAATGCTACCGGAGTTTTGACGGTAAACCCCAATAAGTAATTGTATCAAGGTTGACTTACCACCGCCGCTTGCGCCAACTAACGCCACTTTCTTTCCTGCCGGCATATGTAAAGAAAGATTATCTAGGACTTTGTTTTCATTATTGTAAGAGAAATTAATGTTTTCTACTTTAACGTCAACTTCTCTACCTTCTTTGAAAGGATTTACCTTAGGAACCGGTCTCTGCTCTTCTTCTAACTCTAATAAGTCGTTGATGCGTTTTAATGCGGCTTTAGCGCTGTACCAAGAAAACTGAATCCCAAGCAACTCTTGAACAGGAGAAAGCATGAACCATAGGTAACCAAAAACGGCAAATATTTGGCCAATAGTAAGGTCACTGAACATGACCATTAACATTGCGACAGCTCTGAATAATTCAAAGCCGATCAAAAAGAGAAGAAAAGAAACGCGACCAGCCGCTTCAGATTGCCAAGCATACTTGTCTGCATCAACGCGAACTTGGTTCGCACTGTCTTTGAGTTGTTGGAGGAATTCTCGCTCTTTATTGGCTGCGCGTAGTTGGTAGATTCCATCTAATGTTTCAACCAAACGGTTTTGGAAAATTTCAAAAGAATGATTTTCCTTCCGTTTCAGATGTTTAACCATACTGCCTAGTTTACGTGAGAAGTAAATGACAATAGGGTTAACTAACAGGATAAACAGACCAAGTCGCCAATCGAGCCAAAGTAGAACGATAGCAGTACCAATAACAGTCAGAAAACTGATAACGAATTTTGCTAACGTAGAACCAATAAATTTATCAATGGTCTCAATGTCAGTGATAAGGTGTGCGTTGATTCCTCCGCTACCTTTGGTTTCGTATTGTCGGATGCTGATACGGCCGAGTTTGTCGATCATTTTACTGCGCATCTCAAACGTGATGGTTTTTGAAACAAGCGTAAATTGTCGGCTTTGAAGGATATTTAATCCTTGGCTCGCAGCTCGCATAAGAACAACCAAGAACAGGGTGAAGAAAATATAGCCTGTCGGAGTGTGCCACGCTTCAGGGAGAATGGCATTCATGGCGTCTAAGCCTTTTGCAGGTTGGTCCAATAAGACCTCATCAACCATCAAAGGCATGAGGAGGGGAATTGGAACACTAATCAAGGTTGCAAGCACCGCTATCAAGTTCGCTATGATCAGCTTGGACTTGTGCTTTTTTACTTGTGTTATCAACCAAGAACGGCTAATAGTGTCATTTTTCAGAAGCATTGTAATTGAGAATAAGTCCTATTATAAAGTAGGGCTGCATTTTAGCGCCATACATTGAGAATGGAAGCTTTTATAGTAAGTAGGAAGTTAATATGAACTTAGAACAATACCAAAGACTAACCAAACAAGCTGTTGCTCTAATTGAGTCTGAACCAGACTTTATTGCGAACCTAGCAAACTTGAGCTCATTGCTTTTCATGGAACTTGACGATCTTAACTGGGCAGGCTTTTACCTAACAAAAGGTGAAGAGCTTGTTCTTGGTCCGTTCCAAGGAAAACCAGCTTGTGTTCGTATCCCAATGGGTCGAGGCGTCTGCGGTACTGCTGCACAAACTAATACTATACAAAGAGTATACGACGTTCACGAATTTGAGGGGCATATTGCGTGCGATGCAGCGAGCAATTCAGAAATTGTGATTCCATTTTCTATTAATGGAAAGGTGGTTGGTGTACTTGATATTGATAGTCCAAGTATTGGCCGATTTAATGAAACAGACGAAGAAGGTCTCACTCATTTCATGGTTGAAGTAGAAAAGCTGCTTAATTCACACGCGAACGACGCATAAATTAGCCTTCGAGTGTGGTTTTTCCTTGGCATGTCACTATAATACGAGAATATTTTTTCTTAATGCTCGCGGAAATCCGCTCAAATCAGGACCCCTCATGACTGAAAAGTTAAAAAACAGCAAAGAAGTTATTGCATATATTGCTGAATGTTTCCCTAAGTGCTTTACTTTAGAAGGTGAAGCAAAACCTCTGAAAATTGGTATTTTTCAAGATCTTGCGGAACGTCTAAATGAAGACGAAAAAGTAAGCAAAACACAGCTTCGTGCAGCGTTAAGACAGTACACTTCATCATGGCGTTACCTACACGGTGTAAAACCAGGTGCAGTACGTGTAGACCTAGATGGCAACCCTTGTGGTGAGCTAGAAGAAGAGCACGTTGAACACGCGAAAGCGACACTTGCAGAAAGCAAGGCGAAAGTTCAGGCTCGTCGTAAAGAACAAGCACAAAAAGCTCGTGAAGAGGGTAAGGCGAAAGCGAAACCTGCGGCTAAAAAGCCTCAACAGCCTCGTCGTACTAATAAACCAAAAGTACAAAAACCAACTAAGCCTGTAGAAACGCGCGCTCTAAATGCTGATGAAATCACAGTAGGTAACGCAGTTAACGTGAACATGGGCAAAGGAAACATGGCAGCGACCATTGTTGAAATCAATAAGGATGATGTACGTGTTCAACTTGCTAACGGCCTACAAATGGTTGTGAAAGCGGAGCACTTGCGCGCATAAAGGAGATACTCCTACGCATGAATTGCCGTTCAAAAGTGACCCTGATTGCTGCTAGCTTATGGCTAGCAGCATCAGCTCAGGCTCTTGAAGCCAAACTACATAAAGATGACCTGCCGGTTCTTTCTCCTGAAGTTCAGCATGAAACAGCTAGCAAACGAGTCACCTCGCGATTTACCCGCTCTCATTATAAGCACTTCAGCCTCAATGATGATTTCTCTAAAGCGATCTTTGAACGCTATGTAGAGTTGCTTGATTACAATAGAAATATTTTCACTCAAGCAGACATCGACTCATTTAAAAACTGGTCAGTCGAGCTTGATGATCAGCTTAAATCGGGCAACAACCAAATTGCTTTTGATGTTTACAACCTCTCAATGCAGAAGCGTTTCGATCGTTTTGCTTATGCGTTAACTCTACTCGATGAAGAGATCAAGTTTGATACCGATGACGAGATAGAGTTAGACCGCTCTGAGGCCGCATGGCCAAAAGACGAAGCAGAGCTCAACGAGTTGTGGCGCAAGCGTGTGAAATATGACGCGTTAAATCTGAAACTGACTGGCAAAGAGTGGCCAGAGATTAAAGAAGTTTTAGAGAAGCGTTATAACAACGCGATGAAGCGCATCACACAGACCAACAATGAAGACGCATTTCAGTTGTATATGAATGCCTTCGCGCGACAGGTTGACCCTCATACAAGCTACCTTTCTCCACGTAATGCCGAGCAATTCCAATCGGAAATGAACCTTTCTCTAGAAGGCATCGGTGCCGTTTTGCAAATGACAGACGATTACACAGTAATTCGTTCACTTGTTGTTGGCGGTCCGGCTTCGAAGAGTAAGCAACTTGGTGAAGGGGACCGAATCACTGGTGTTGGACAAGACGGTGAAGAAATTGTCGACGTGATCGGTTGGCGTCTGGATGATGTTGTTCAGTTAATCAAAGGCCCGAAAGGCACAAAGGTTAATCTACAGATCTTGCCAGAAGGTAACGATGCGAAGAGTTACATTGTCACAATTGTTCGTGACAAAGTTCGCTTAGAAGATCGTGCGGTTAAGTCAGAAATCATCGAAAAAGACGGTAAGAAGATTGGTATTTTAGAAGTACCAAGTTTCTACGTCGGCTTATCGAAAGACACCGATAAATTACTAGCTGAGTTGAAAACCAAAAACGTTGACGGCGTAATCGTTGATCTACGTAACAATGGTGGTGGTGCGCTAACAGAAGCGACGGCATTGACAGGTTTATTCATTAAAGAAGGTCCTGTAGTTCAAGTTCGTGACAGCTATGGCCGCATCAAGGTGAATGCCGATACCGATGGAAAAGTGAGTTATGATGGCCCATTGACGGTATTGATTAACCGCTACAGTGCTTCAGCATCTGAAATTTTTGCAGCGGCAATGCAAGATTATAATCGTGCAATCATCTTAGGTGAAAACTCTTTCGGTAAAGGTACAGTTCAGCAACATCGTTCACTGAATCATATTTACGATCTTTTCGATAAAGAGCTAGGTTATGTTCAGTACACGATTCAGAAGTTTTATCGTATTGACGGTGGAAGTACGCAAAATCGTGGTGTTGCACCAGATATTTCGTACCCAACGCCAATCGAGGCTTCTGAAACAGGTGAAAGTGTTGAAGACAATGCTTTACCTTGGGATCAGATTGATAAAGCACAATATCAAACGTTTCCAAGTAACGACGCCTTAGTTGAAAAACTTACTGCTCTTCATAACAAGCGTATTTCTGATGAGATGGAGTTCCGCTTTATCAATGAAGACATCGAGAAATATCGTAAAGAAAAAGACGATAATACTTTGTCTTTGAACGAAAAAGTTCGTAAAGCTGAATCGGATAAAGCGGAAGCACTTCGATTACAACGCATAAATGAACGTCAAGCTGCTTTGGGTAAAAAAGCATTCAAAACATTGGATGATATACCAAAAGACTACGAGGCTCCTGATGTTTATTTAGATGAGTCTGTCGCGATTATGGTCGATCTACTTAAGCAGGAAAATCAGTCATAATAACTGGCAATTTAGAATAAAAAGAGTGAGTCTTTCAGATTCACTCTTTTTTTATGCCTTTTTGTCTTCCGCTGTCTCGATATCGAGCAAGATATTCGCTTATTTTCCCCCAATAATTTACGTGATCTACATCTAAAATTTCGCGAAAGTGAGGACTACTGGCTAAGCTAAAAGAAAACAATAAGGATGCCGATATGAAGTGGTTCTTTATTTTACTTAGCTTTTGCTGCTTTAGTGTGTTTGGTGGAGAAAACACCAGAGAAGATGAATTAAGTCACTTTGACACGCCGTTTCTCATCGGAGACTGGTATTTAATGAACCCAAACCCCGAAGAGTCAGCTGAAAACTTTCGTGCGATCAAACTCTCATTAGGTTCTGACTACAGCTTTTCTATTGATATTCAAAAGAAAGACTATTCCGTTGACCATTGGGAAGGGCTGTATAACGCAAATGAAGACACCATCGTTCTTGGTTTAAACACCGACGAGCCTCAAATTTATGCCTATCGCAACAACCATAATACGCTTGATCTTAATGGTGTAACATTCACTAAGGGATTATCCAATTCACTTGCAGGTATTTGGTCTAGCTCTCACGTATCTGGCGACGGTCTAGTGGCCAACAACATTAATCAGATGGATTTGATACTTCAACCTGATTTCGTGTTCATGTTTAGGGTTTCGAACGAAGAAGGGGATGAGTCCATCAAACAAGGTGTGTTTTACACAGAAGATGAGTTTTTGGTTCTGTTGTATGAAAATGGCGAGCATGGAACCACGTATAAGCTCAACAAGAATGAGCTAACGATCGAAGATTCCAATGGTGATATGTACGCCGTACTCAATAGAGTTACGCCATGATGCCTTTAACATGCGCCAAATTACGCGTGCGTACGGTAAGTCATTAATGTTGTTTAAATGTTAATCAAAAAACGGAGCTAGAGCACTAAAAGCTCCGTTTTTTGATGGAAAGACTTGTATTCTGATACCACAACCCCTACAAATAGCTTATATAGTGATACCAGAACTGCATTTTTGATCATGCAGTCTGGTATTTTTGTTGTTCGACATACAAGGATTTATGCTCATGTCTCAAGCTCCCCAGGCCAAATATCGTAAAGATTATAAAGAGCCATCTCATGCGATTACTGATATCGATCTAACGTTTGATCTATATGACAATGACACAATCGTTACGGCGGTATCAAAAGTTGCTCAAAAAGGCGATACAACAACGCTAGAACTCGATGGCGAAGGGCTTGAGCTACGCGCTGTAAAAGTAAATGGTGAGGATTGGGCTCATCACGAGGTGAAGGAGTCATCGCTGGTACTGACCGATCTTCCATCCGAGTTTGAACTTGAAATCGTCACCAAAATTGATCCTGAAGCGAATACGGCACTCGAAGGTTTGTACAAATCAGGCGGCGCATTTTGTACTCAGTGTGAGGCTGAGGGCTTTCGCCGTATCACGTACTATCTAGACCGTCCGGATGTTCTAGCAAAATACACAACAAAAGTGATCGCAGATAAAGCGGTTTATCCATATTTGCTGAGCAATGGTAACCGAATTGCAGAAGGCGATGCAGAGAACGGTCGTCACTGGGTTCAATGGCAGGATCCGCATCCAAAACCAGCTTACTTGTTCGCCCTTGTTGCAGGCGACTTTGATGTATTGCGTGACAAATATACAACGATGTCAGGTCGCAGTGTTGATTTAGAAATCTTTGTTGATAAAGGTAACTTAGATCGTGCAGGTCATGCGATGACATCGCTGATCAACTCGATGAAGTGGGATGAGGAACGCTTTGGCCTGGAATACGATCTGGATATTTACATGATCGTTGCTGTTGATTTCTTCAACATGGGTGCAATGGAAAACAAAGGCTTGAACATTTTTAACTCAAAATATGTGCTGGCGAACGATCAAACTGCGACAGATCGTGATTATTTAGGCATCGAAGCTGTGATCGGTCATGAGTACTTCCACAACTGGACTGGCAACCGTGTCACTTGTCGTGACTGGTTCCAACTAAGTCTAAAAGAAGGCTTAACCGTATTCCGTGACCAAGAATTCTCTTCTGACTTAGGCTCTCGTGCTGATAACCGTATTGATAACGTACGTATTATTCGTGGTCCTCAATTTGCGGAAGATGCAAGCCCAATGTCTCACCCGATTCGTCCTGACAAAGTCATTGAGATGAATAACTTCTACACGCTAACGGTGTATGAAAAGGGCAGCGAAGTTATTCGCATGTACCATACACTCCTTGGCGAAGAGGGCTTCCAAAAAGGAATGAAACTTTATTTTGAACGTCACGATGGTACCGCCGCGACGTGTGAAGACTTTGTTTCTGCAATGGAAGATGCCACCGGTGTTGATTTAAAACAGTTCCGTTTGTGGTACAGCCAATCGGGTACACCAACGCTACGCGTAAATAGCGAATACAACGCTGATGCAAAAACTTACGCACTAACGGTAGAGCAATTTACGGAGCCGACGCAAGACCAAGCAGAAAAACAAGCGCTGCATATCCCGTTCGATATCGAGTTGTATGATTCGAAAGGTCAAGTTATCCCATTGATGAGTAACGGTGAATCTGTTCATAACGTGCTGGATATTAAACAAGATAAGCAAACGTTCGTATTTGAAAATGTCGAAGAACAGCCAGTGCCATCTTTGTTGCGTGAATTCTCGGCACCAGTCAAATTAGAATACGATTACAGCGATGACGAGTTAGTCTTCTTGATGAAGCACGCAACGAACGATTTTGCTCGATGGGACGCTAGCCAAATGCTATTGGCTAAATACATTCGTCAGAATGTGAAAAACGTTCAAGCGGGACAAGAAGTATCGCTTTCTGAAGGTGTGATAGATGCTTTCCGCGGTGTGCTGTTGGATGAAACGCTTGAGCCAGCTTTCATTGCTCAAGTTTTCTCTATGCCTTCAATCAATGAGATTACTGGTTGGTACCAGCAAATTGATATCGATGCCGTAGATAAAGTGCTAAACAGCATTACAGTGTCACTTTCTAAGGAATTAGAAGATGAGCTAAGTGCGACTTATCACACGCTTAAGCAAGCAGAGTATACGATCGACCATGCTGCTATTGGCAAGCGTGCTTTACGTAACCGTTGCCTACAGTACCTAGCACATACGGCAAAAGGTAATGATTTAGTCAACGCGCAATACGCATCTGCAAATAACATGACAGATACGATTGCTGCGATGAGTGCTGCAAATAACGCTCAGCTCGAGTGTCGTGAAGCACTTATGGCTGATTACAGCGATAAATGGAAGCACGACGGTTTGGTTATGGATAAGTGGTTTGCACTTCAAGGTAGCAATCCTGCAGAGGATGCTCTTGAAAAAGTAAAAGCAACCATGAACCACGAAGCATTTAGTTTGAAAAATCCGAACCGTACGCGCAGCTTAATTGGCTCGTTCTTAAGTGCGAACCCTGTACGTTTCCATGATAAATCCGGTGTAGGTTACCAGTTTGCCGGTGAAATTCTTCGCCAACTAAATGATTCGAACCCACAAGTAGCTTCTCGAATGATTGATCCTTTGCTTAAGTTCCGTAAATACGATGAAGCTCGCCAAGCAATGATTCGTGCAGAACTTGAAAAGCTCAAAGCAATGGATAATCTTGCTAAAGATCTATTCGAAAAAGTGACTAAAGCACTAGACGAATAGTAAACAACACAATAGGGTGGTCATTTAGACCACCTTATTTGTTTATGTCACTTAGTTTTCACTTCATGAACTATTACTACTTCAATCTCAACATTTCATATCAAACGTTTTTATCTCATTATTCTGGTGCGGCAAGTGTTGTTCAAGTTGTCACACACAACGGTTTGCGTTTGCAGTTACCCGCCGCGAGATTTAGACCATTTCTTAGTCAATTGGGCGTTAGAGGCCAGTTTAGACTAACAACTGACCAAAATAATAAGTTTCTTAAGTTAGAAACTCTGTGATGTATTGTATTTGCAGAGAGTTAAATAGGAATCTTAGTCACAGAATCGGACATTTCACCTCTTACCACTACGATTAGTTGTTAAACATTTGTAATTATGCTTTTACAATGGGCACATGCATTACCTATGCTTAGTTTCTAAGGTAACAACCTAGCTACTAAGTCCCCCTACAAAACAACAATTCTAATGTGGAGTGTGAATATGACCGCGCGTGAAAATGTAGTGCCGGTTCTGCTTGAAAAGGTTTACCAACTGATTCAAGACAAACTCGAGCTTTCTCACCAAACGCTTGTAACTAAACTTGCTCAACACTTATTCAGTAACATTGCTGATGATGATCTAATTCAGCGAAACGAATCCGACCTTTATGGTGCTGTCGTTAGCCTTTGGCACCATATCAATGAAAAAAAACCAGAAGAGATTTCGGTTCGAGTATTTAACCCGACCGTAAGTCGTCAAGGCTGGCAATCCACACACACAATCGTAGAAATTGTTGTTCCAGATAGTCCATTCTTAGTGGACTCAGTCAAAATGGCTTTAGCACGTTTGGATCTTGTTTGTCACCTAATGTTGAATAACCCAACACAGATTCAGCGTGATAAAAAAGGCCAAGTTACAGACGTAAACGGTGAGGGTGGTGTTCTTCAATCACTTTTCCACATAGAGGTAGACCGCCTTACTAGTAAAGACGAGATGCAAGCGCTTAAAGAAGAGCTGTTAAGAATTCTATCTGATACTCGCTTAGTCGTTGATGACTGGAAGCAGATGGTTGATAAGCTTAAGTTTGTTACTGATGAACTTGAGAAAAATAAAGATCGTGTTTCTATCCAAACTGATCGTATGGATGAAACGATCGCATTTCTTCGTTGGCTAGAAGATCATAACTTTACCTTTATGGGTTATAAAGATTATGACTTAAAAGAGGTCAATGGTGATACCGAACTTGTTCCTGCTAAAGAAAAAGGACTAGGTCTGTTTGCTGATGACAAGCGCGTGCGTAGCGTCAAGCTCTCTGAATTATCAGATTCAGCGCGATTAGAAGCGAAAAAACCATACGCTCTGATCATCACCAAAGGTAACAAAGCATCTCGTATCCACCGTCCAGCTTATACTGATTACATCGGTATTAAGAAGTTTGATGAAAACGGTAAAGTAATAGGTGAGCATCGCTTTACTGGTTTATATACCTCCGCCGTTTACAACCAAGCGGTACAAAGTATTCCTTTGATCCGTGAAAAAGTTGACCGTATCCTTGAAGCAAGTGGATACCGTCACGGATCATACTCATACAAAGCATTGCACAATATCTTAGAAAACTACCCACGCGACGAGTTGCTTCAAGCTAATGAAGAAGAGCTGCTTGAGGTGGGAATGGGTGTTGTACAAATGCAAGATCGTGACTTGCTGCGTTTGTTTGTTCGTAAAGACCCATTTGGTCGTTTCTTCAGTTGCATGGTTTATGTCACTAAAGATCGTTACAACACAGAATTGCGTCGTCAAACTCAACGCATTCTTAAGCAGTACTTTGGTTGCGAGCAAGAGGTTGAATTTACAACGTACTTCTCAGAAAGCCCACTAGCGAGAACACATTACATTGTTCGTGTAGACAATAACAACATTGACGTAGACGTGAAAAAGATCGAGCAAAATCTAATGGAAGTTTCTACCTCTTGGGATGACAGACTAAAAGAATCCATCATTGCTAACTTTGGTGAAAGTAAAGGCCTTCCTCTTTCAAAAGAATATATGAGTGCGTTCCCTCGCTCATACAAAGAGGACATGATGCCAGGTTCTGCGGTTGCAGATATCGAGCGCTTAGAAGCGTTAAGTGATGATAATAAACTTGGTATGTTGTTCTACCGACCTCAAGAAGAGGGAGCAGATTCCAAAGCTGTCCGCTTAAAGTTATATCATCGCGATGAACCAATTCACCTTTCTGACGTAATGCCGATGTTGGAAAACCTTGGTTTGCGTGTGATTGGCGAATCGCCATATGAGATCGAGAAAAACAACGGGCAGACTTTCTGGATCCTTGACTTCTCTATGCTGCATAAGAGCGAGAAAACCGTTGACCTTCGTGAAGCTCGTGATCGTTTCCAACAAGCATTTGCTGCCATTTGGGCGGGTAATCTTGAAAGTGATGGTTTCAACCGATTGTTATTAGGTGCGTCGTTATCTGGCCGTGAGATTTCCATTCTTCGTGCTTACGCACGATACATGCGCCAAGTAGGCTTCCCATTCAGTCAGCAGTACATCGAAGACACGCTAAGCCACTACCCAGACTTAGCGACAGGTCTAGTCAAGCTGTTCACCAAGCGATTTGATCCGAAACACAAAGGCAGCGAGAAAGGCCAAAACGATCTAATTAAAAAGCTAACAGAGCAGTTGGATCGTGTAGAGAGCTTGGATGATGATCGTATTATTCGTCGTTATATCGAAATGATCATGGCGACGCTTCGTACCAACTACTACCAAGTAGACGAGAATAAGCAGCCTAAGCCTTGGTTATCTTTGAAAATGAAGCCAAGCGATATTCCTGAGATTCCGCAGCCTGTACCTGCATTCGAGATCTTTGTTTACGCACCAGATATTGAAGGTGTTCACCTTCGTGGTGGAAAAGTGGCTCGTGGTGGTTTGCGTTGGTCAGATCGTCAAGAAGACTTCCGTACGGAGATTCTTGGCTTAGTAAAAGCGCAACAGGTTAAGAACACTGTAATTGTACCAGTGGGTGCAAAAGGCGGCTTCGTTTGTAAACGCCAGCCATCTCTCACCACTCGTGATGAAATTTTTGCGGAAGGTCAGCGTTGTTACAAACGCTTTATCCGTGCACTGCTAGATGTGTCAGATAACATCATTGAAGGAGAGGTGGTACCACCACAAAACGTTGTTCGTCACGATGAAGATGACCCATATCTAGTAGTGGCTGCCGATAAAGGCACAGCAACCTTCTCAGATTTGGCAAACTCTGTTTCTGCAGAATACAACTTCTGGCTAGGTGACGCATTCGCTTCAGGTGGTTCAAACGGTTACGATCACAAAGCAATGGGTATCACCGCAAAAGGTGGTTGGGAATCTGTTAAACGTCACTTCCGTGAAATGGGCATCAACTGTCAGACCACTGATTTTACTGCAATCGGTGTAGGTGATATGGCAGGTGACGTGTTCGGTAACGGTATGCTGTTATCGAAGCATATTCGATTGCAAGCTGCGTTTAACCACATGCATATCTTTATTGATCCAAATCCAGATTCAGCCAGCAGCTGGGAAGAGCGTAACCGCTTGTTTAATCTGCCAAGATCAAGCTGGGAAGATTACAACAAAGACTTGATCTCTCAAGGTGGTGGCATCTTCTCTCGTCGATCAAAATCGATCCAGTTGACGCCAGAAATTCAGAAAATGTTAGGTACTAAGAAAGCATCTTTAGCGCCTAACGATCTGATAAAGATGATCTTGAAAATGAAAGTCGATCTGCTTTGGAATGGTGGTATCGGCACTTACGTTAAATCATCGACAGAAACTCATACAGATGTTGGCGACCGTGCTAACGACATGCTGCGCATTGACGGCCGTGACTTAAGAGCCAAAGTGGTTGGCGAAGGTGGTAACTTGGGTATGACTCAGCTTGGTCGTATCGAATACGCACTAACTGGCGGTCGAGTGAACACGGACTTCGTTGATAACGTAGGTGGCGTTGACTGTTCGGATAATGAAGTCAACATCAAGATCTTCCTCAATGGACTGGTTTCAAATGGCGATCTTACGGTTAAGCAACGTAACCAAATTCTAGAGTCTATGGAAGACGAAGTGGGTGAAATTGTCTTGGATGATGCTTACCGTCAGTCGGAGTCGATCTCTGTTACTGAACAGCAAGGTGTTGGCATTGTTAAGGAGCAAATTCGATTCATCCACACTATGGAGAAAGCAGGGTACTTGGATCGTGCTCTCGAATACATTCCTGATGATGAAACGCTAATCGAGCGTGAAAAACAGGGACTAGGTCTGACTCGCCCTGAGCTATCAGTGTTAGTTGCCTACGGTAAAATGGTACTTAAACAGCAACTTGTTACGGATGAAATCGCAAATGATGAATTCCATGCAAAACAACTTGTTGAATATTTCCCAAGTGCGTTACGACGTAACTATAAAGATCAAATGGTTAATCACCCACTGCGAGCTGAAATTATCGCTACAGCATTGGCTAACCAGATGGTTAATGAAATGGGCTGTAACTTCGTTACTCGTTTGCAAGAAGAAACTGGTGCAAGTGTTGTCGATATTGCCAATGCTTACAGTGCGGCTAGAGAAATCTTTGATTTAGAAGCAATCCTCAAGCAAACTCGCAAACTTGATAACGTTGCGACAGCGCAAGCTCAATACGAAATTATGTTTTACGTGCGCCGAGCACTGCGTCGAATTGCACGCTGGTTGCTTCGTAACCGTAGCGGCAAATGCACGGTCGGTGAGTTGATTGCTATCTACAAGCAAGATGTCAATGTTATCACTGAAACCCTAGACACTATGTTAGTTGAGTCTGAAGTTGAAGAACACAATGACTTGGCTCAAGGTTGGATAGAGAAAGGGGTTGAAGAGAAACTCGCTCACCAAGTTGCCCGCTTATCAAGCTTACAATCTGCACTGGATATTTCATCAGTAGCAAGTGAAACAGGTAAAACGGTTGAGCAAGCATCGAAACTCTACTTTAACTTGGGTGACCGTTTATCGTTGCATTGGTTCTTGAAGCAAATTAATAGCCAAGCCGTTGATAACAACTGGCAAGCACTTGCTAGAGCGGCATTCCGTGAAGATCTGGACTGGCAACAACGTCAACTTACCGCTCAGGTACTGACTTGTGGCTGCTCAACCGAAGAGCTTGACGTGATGGCTGCGTTAGAAGATTGGATTGAAACTAACGAGCAATCGTTGCACCGCTGGGAGAGTATCTTAAACGAGTTCAAAGTTGGCTCAGTACACGAATTTGCTAAGTTCTCTGTAGCACTTCGAGAGCTAGTGCTTTTAAACCTCAACTGCTCATCGAAAGAGTAGTGGAATAATCAAGTCATAAGTAAAAGCCTCGTTGTTTAACGGGGCTTTTTATTATCTATTATTCACATTTGGAACGAAAATAGTTACATTGTCACATTGAATTGAAATTAAAACAGAGTGAAATCGATTGCTTTTAAGCGGTTAGTTACGATTTTTATCGCAGAAACTTGATTGTAATTGTTTGTTTTATATTTAAAAATCTTATAAAGATATAGGTTTTTACTTATTACGTTCATTTTCATTGAATTACGATGAAAAACGGTAAATAATATTGTCCCGTTTATACGGGGCTTTTTTCTTTCGGAGGCACAATGCTTTACCGTCTAGCCAGAACTGGCTTTTTCCAACTCGATGCCGAGAAGGCACATGATCTTGCAATCAAGAACTTCCAACGCTTTAACGGCACACCACTTGATCTCTTTTACCGCCAACAGTTACCAACTCGTCCAGTTGAGTGTATGGGTCTAACATTCCGTAACCCTGTTGGTCTTGCGGCTGGTTTAGATAAAAACGGCGAATGTATTGAAGCATTTGATGCCATGGGCTTTGGCTTTGTCGAAGTCGGCACTGTAACGCCACGACCACAACCAGGTAATGATAAACCACGCTTATTCCGTTTAGTGGAAGCAGAAGGGATCATCAACCGCATGGGCTTTAATAACCTAGGCGTTGATAATTTGATCGAGAATGTTAAACGAGCAAAATTCAATTGTGTTCTCGGAATTAATATCGGTAAAAATAAAGATACGCCAATTGAGAAAGGGGCAGAGGACTACCTGATTTGTATGGAAAAAGTGTATGAGTATGCTGGCTATATTGCAGTAAACATCTCATCGCCAAACACTCCAGGTCTTCGTTCACTTCAATATGGTGAAGCGCTTGATGAACTGCTTTCCGAATTAAAAGCGAAACAAGCGGAGTTATCAGAGAAGTACAACAAGTATGTCCCGTTAGCATTAAAGATTGCGCCAGATTTAAGTGACGATGAAATCTGCCAAATCTGCGATTCTTTATTGAAAAACAATATAGATGGTGTGATCGCGACTAACACAACTTTGGATCGCACGATCGTAGAAGGGATGAGACACGCCAATGAGGCAGGTGGCTTGAGTGGTCGCCCTGTGCAATCACGCTCTACGGAGGTCGTACGTAAGCTTCATGAAGAGCTTGGAGACAAACTTCCAATTATCGGTGTTGGTGGTGTAGATTCCTATGTTGCAGCCAAAGAAAAGATCATGGCAGGCGCTAAACTTGTTCAAGTCTACACTGGCTTTATTTACCACGGCCCAGGTCTCGTACGTGATATTGTTAAGAATCTTTAACATATACATCAAAAACTACTGAAAAATCAGTACCTGTTACATAAAAAAGAGGACTTTGTTTCCTCTTTTTTTTTATCCGTTCGTTTGTAGAATTTAAAAATCACGAGTAGGTAATTAAGCGTCTTACCTCTTTACCACTGATTTAACTAGTCAAGAGAGAACGGAATAATGCTTAAACCCAGCGACAAATGGAATTGGTATTTTGACGAGCAAAAAGCTTGCTTAATGCTGGATCTGGGGGAGGAAATGATTTTCCAAACCAATCTATCCCGAAAATTGTTGGTTAACTGTGCCTTCTCAAACAGTGAATTTACCGTTGATGACGCCAGCGCATTTCAAACGTTTAATGAGCGCATTCGCTGTCTCGATATCAGTGAATATCGCCAAGCTGAATTAACACTGTATTGTGTTGCTGCAAAGCGTTTTCATAAACCTGTACAGCCTAAGAGCTGGTTCTTCGATGCACAGTCCTCTGATTATGAACCTCAAGAAGGGGACATGGTCTTTCTCACAAATCAATATTCTGATGGTATGTTCATCGTTCTAGAACCAGGCGAAACATCGAGCTTATGTGCTTATGTTAACCAAGAAGCCTTTGTTCTTGATGGCAATAAGGCGCTTCAATTTGGGCAGCCGATTAAAGTAATGCATGATCGCATGGCTTGTGCAAACCACCTCTTTGCAATGACCCCTATGGCAATGGTGGGTTAAAGCTGTTTAATTTTTCTTTATTTCGTTCCTTTGTTTGCCTTAATCGACCTTATTGGGTCGATTTTTTTTGTCCTTTCCTCTGACACTCCAATCCGAAAGACCATGAAACTGTTTGTTTTCTATGCATGCAAACATGAAGCTGGTCACTTTTATTTTACTTATTTCAATTTGATTACTCCTTTAATTAGGCAACCTAGCGCCTAAAACAACCCTATTTATTCCCCTATAAAGGGTATTTGTAAGTAATTTACATCAACCAACCCTGACTGGTATATACCAAAATGCATGTAAATAAGTATTCACTTCTTCTAAAGGAAACAAAATACGTTCATGAATGAAAAACATTCAAACTAAAGATGTTGAAAGTTTTAGATCATTTGAGTGGTGATGATTTGAACTAACGGGTGGGAAAATACCTTTAAAAACGAGGCATTGATCGTAAAGTCAGGTATAATTGAAGCCATTTTTTATCAGCGAAAGAACACTATGAATCAATATCTCGCGGTAACTTCAAATGGCATGGAAAATTTGCTTGTTGAAGAACTGACTAAACTAGGCATTGAAAATGCGAAACCAGTACAGGCAGGCGTAAAATTTAAAGCGACAAACGAACAGGTTTATCGCTGTTGTTTGTGGAGCCGTTTAGCGTCTCGATTTGTACGTGTTTTATCTGAGTTCACGTGTAACAACGACATGGACTTGTATCTATCCACTTCCACTATTAACTGGGTTAACCAATTTCATAGCTCTAAACGCTTTGTTGTGGACTTTAACGGCACAAACCGTGAGATTAGAAATAGCCAATACGGAGCTATGAAGGTCAAAGATGGCATCGTAGATTGCTTTGAGAATAAAGGCTTGCCACGTCCTAATATCAGCAAAGAACGCCCAGATATTCGTATTCACGTTCGTTTGCATAAAGATAAAGCGTTGCTTGGGGTAGACATGGTAGGTAGTGGTCTTCATCAGCGTGGTTATCGACCAGAATCGGGTCGTGCGCCATTACGTGAAACGCTTGCTTCTGCGATTATCATGCGTTGTGGCTGGGATGGGCATCAACCACTACTCGATCCAATGTGTGGTTCTGGTACTTTGCTTATTGAAGCGGCGATGATGGCAGCCAACATGGCACCTGGCGTTAAGCGCAAACAATGGGGCTTCGAAGTTTTGGAAGACTTTGAACCGGAGACCTGGGCTGAGATTAAATCAGAGGCTAATGTTCAAGCTAGACGAGGTGTCAAGAAAGTTGACGCTAAGTTTTTTGGATTCGATAACGACCCCAAAGTATTAAAAGTCGCTCAAGAAAACGCCCGCAGAGCAGGTGTTGAAGAGTTGATTGAGTTTGCGCAAGGTGATGCTGCAACTATTACTCGTCCCGCAGGATTTGAACACGGTGTTATCGTTTCAAACCCACCTTACGGTGAGCGTCTAGGAACTGAGCCGGGGCTGATTGCGCTCTATACCGCATTCGGTGGACAGCTAAAATCTGAGTTTGGCGGATGTAAAGCATCTATCTTCTCTAGCTCAGACGAGCTCTTGAGTTGCCTTCGTATGCGCGCTGATAAACAGTTTAAATTGAACAATGGTGCGTTACCGTGTCACCAAAAGAACTACAGCATTGCCGAGCGCAGCGCTGATGAAGTTAAAGGTGCAGATACTAACGTTCAAATCGCACCAGACTTCTCAAACCGTTTGAAGAAAAACATTGGCAAGATTGGCAAGTGGGCTCGTAAAGAGAAACTAGACTGCTATCGTATCTACGATGCAGACCTTCCAGAATACAACGTAGCGATCGACGTGTACGGCGATCAAATTGTGATTCAAGAGTACGCAGCACCTAAGAACATCCCTGAAGAAAAAGCCAAGCGTCGTCTAACGGACATTATCCGTGCGACGATTCAGGTGACCAGTGTCGAAGCGAACAAAGTTGTACTGAAAGTTCGTGAGAAGCAGAAAGGTCGAAGCCAGTACCAAAAATTAGGTCAGGTATCAGAGACGCTCGAAGTAAACGAGTACGGTGTGAAGCTGATCGTGAACCTTCATGACTACCTAGACACAGGCCTGTTCTTGGATCATAAGATCACTCGTCGTCGTCTTGGCGAAATGGCACAGGGTAAAGATTTCCTTAACTTGTTTGCTTACACTGGTAGTGCAACAGTGCACGCTGCAGTTGGTGGTGCGCGTTCCACTACAACTGTCGATATGTCAAACACCTACTTGAACTGGGCGAAAGACAATATGCAGCTTAATGGCTGTGTAGGGCGCCAACATAAATATGAACAAGCGGACTGTTTGCAATGGCTAGAAAACGCAAAAAGTGAGTACGACTTGATCTTTATTGACCCACCTACGTTCTCTAACTCTAAGCGTATGGAAACATCATTCGATGTACAACGTGACCACATTAAGCTAATGAAGAACCTCAAACGTTTACTGAGAAGTGAAGGCACAATCGTATTTTCAAATAACAAACGTCACTTCAAGATGGATGAAGAATCACTCGCTGAATTGGGTTTGAAGGCTCAGAATATTTCTTCTCAAACGTTACCATTAGATTTTGCGCGTAATAAACAGATTCATAACTGTTGGCTAGTAACGCACGCGTAGTATAAACAAAAGGATTAATACGTGCTGATATTGTATAGCACGGAGGGATGCCATCTTTGTGAGATGGCATTTGCTCTAGTAGACCAAGTCGGTTTGGCCGAGCAAACAGATATCATTGATATTGCGTTCGATGATGTACTATTTTCTCGTTACGGCGTCACAATACCCGTATTAAAATATCAAGATTCTGAGTTGAACTGGCCGTTTGACTTAGAACAACTCACACATTGGTTGGATAATAATGGCATTACTTACCATTCATAACGCACAACTTGCATTTGGTGACCACCCATTGCTAGACAAAGCGGAGTTCGCTCTTCAAGAAAACGAACGCGTTTGTTTAGTTGGTCGTAACGGAGCAGGTAAGTCCACGTTAATGAAAGTGCTTGCCGGCGACATTTTGTTGGATGATGGCAAGATTCAAATAACTCAAGACGTAGTAGTTTCTCGGCTTGAACAAGATCCACCGCGCAATCAAGAGGGTACGGTTTACGAATACGTATCTGGCGGTTTGGCTGAAATCGGCGAACAATTGAAGATCTATCACGATCTTCTCGATATTGTTGCTCAAGACCCAAGTGAGAAGAACATTAACCGTTTGGCGAAAGTTCAAGAGCAACTTGATCATTCTAACGCTTGGCGCTTTGATGACCGTGTTAAGAACGTACTTGGCGCTTTAAAACTAAGCCCAGAAACCAAACTGACCGATCTATCCGGTGGCTGGCAACGTAAAGCTGCTTTAGCTCGTGCGCTGGTTTGTGATCCTGATGTATTGCTTCTTGATGAACCAACAAACCATCTCGATGTGACAACGATCGAATGGTTAGAGAACTTCTTAAAAGACTTCAAAGGCTCGATAATCTTTATTTCTCACGACCGTGCATTCATCAAGTCGATGGCGACACGCATCGTTGACTTAGATCGCGGTCAATTAGCTTCTTTCCCTGGTAATTACGAACAGTATTTGAATGACAAAGAAGAAATGCTTCGCGTCGAAGAAATGCAAAATGCTGAGTTCGATAAGAAACTAGCGCAGGAAGAAGTGTGGATTCGTCAAGGCATTAAAGCACGTCGTACTCGTAATGAAGGCCGTGTTCGAGCCCTTAAAAAACTTCGTGAAGAGCGTCGTGACCGTCGTGAAGTTCAAGGTAAAGTTAACCTAAACATCGATGATGCTTCTCGTTCAGGTAAGATTGTATTTGAAGCAGAAAATGTATCTTTTGCTTACGAAGGCAAGACAATTGTCGACGACTTTAGCTTTAACATCATGCGTGGTGACCGTATTGCACTTATCGGACCAAATGGCTGCGGTAAGAGTACGGTACTTAAATTGCTACTAGGGCAATTGGAAGCGCAGTCTGGTCGTTTACACTGCGGAACAAAATTAGAAGTCGCGTACTTTGATCAGTACCGAGAGATTTTGGATCCAGAAAAGACAGTGATCGATAACTTAGCGGATGGGAAACAAGAAGTAATGGTTGGGGGACGTCAGCGTCATGCGCTGAGTTATCTTCAAGACTTCTTATTTGCACCTAAGCGCGCCAGAACCCCGGTTAAGGCACTTTCTGGTGGTGAGAAAAACCGATTATTGCTAGCCCGTATCTTGTTGAAACCAAACAACTTACTTATTCTTGATGAACCAACTAACGATTTGGATATCGAAACGTTGGAACTTTTAGAAGAAATGCTTGCCAATTATCAGGGTACATTATTGTTAGTGAGTCACGACCGTGAGTTCGTAGACAACACAGTAACAACCAGTTGGATTTTTGAGGGTAACGGTATAATCGAAGAGTTCGTTGGTGGTTATCATGATGCTAAACAGCAGCGTGACCAAGTTCTTGCTTCGCGCAGTCAGGTTGAAAAACCAACGAAGAAAGAGAAAGTGGTTGAGGAAACTCCCAAAACTACGCAACCTAAGAACAATTCGAAGAAGTTATCGTATAAGCTGCAAAGAGAATTAGAGGCTCTACCAGCTAAACTTGAACAATTAGAGTCGGATATCGAGAGCCTTCAGGAGCAAGTGAACGATCCAGAGTTCTTTGCTAAACCTGTAGAGCAAACTCAGCCGGTATTGGAACAGCTTGCTGCACTAGAGCAGGAGTTGGAAATCGCATTCGAGAGATGGGAAGAACTCGAAGCAATGCAACAGGATAGTTAAGAATTCAATGAATTGTAGTAATAAATTCAAATTGACCGCCATTGCAATGATGGTTGGTACCACAATGAACGCACAGGCGGCATTGTATCAAGTTGTTGAGGTTTCACCTCAGGATCATGGTTCAAACGGTGACTACCAAACGGCTTACGGGGTTGCAATTCAACAGGGCGATGCAGGTACAGATCCTTCAACAGGTTCACCTTTCGCTTTAGGCTGCTTTGATGCAGCAGCAAACTGCACGCCAGAGCAGTTTAAACTTGCAATGGAAACTCGCACTACACCGATTTCAGCGACACAAGCCGTGGATGGGAACAGCTATCGTGAAGAAATCCCATTCGGATTAGACGCTGGCTTTTATTACATCCAAGAACTCAAAGACTTTGAGCGTTACTGTTACAACCAGCTTCGCTATTCCACCTGTGACTCTTGGGCTTCAGTAAACTGGACGCCGTGGAACAAAGAACGTAGTAAAGACTTTACTTCTAATGCGTTAGCGTTCATAGAAGAAGATTCTGCTGCTTATAAAAATGAATATAACAATGTTATCAACCAGCTTACCGAGGATGGTGCAGCTGTCGGTAATCAGAGTAAAGTTAGCACAGAAAATACTTCTACATTAGAAACACGAAATACCGTAGTTGCACCAGTAGAGCCAAATATTCTTACTGGCGATGGTGACGCAAGTGTTGTGCAAAGCCATGCTTGGAGCACAGACGGCAATTTTACTGTTGGCAGTGTTTCTCGAACAGCAAGCAATACCAATGGATCTCACCACACATCAAAAGCAGCGATTTGGGATCAAAGCGGAACCGTCAGTGAATTGGCTTGGCCAAGTGGCACATCTAAAGATGGAGAAAGGTTAGCTCAAGGGAGCATGCGTGACCTTGTCACTGATGGAACTACGGTCTATGGCGTAGGTTACAACACTTACAGTGATGATAACTACCTGAATGCGACTGTTTTTGTCGGAACTCTAGAAGCCGAAGGTAGCGTTGAAAACGCAACTTGGAAAAATAAAGTTGTTGTAGGAGCTAGACAGCGCGAAGGTGATGATACGGTTCATACAAACTCACGATTAACCGACGTTAACTCTAATTTTGTTGCTATTGGTGAAGCGAAACGTTCGGGCGGATACTTAATGCCAACGGGCTCTGCTCCGAATCGTCTCTTTATCGTAGATGATGTTCGTAAGGATTCTATTAGCGCTTTTTACCCAACTACTGGCATTTTCTTTAGCGGTGCGGGCGGTAAGATGGGCGGTATCAACTCTTACAATGAAATCGTCGGGCAACTTGATGCGGAAACGACTCGTGAAGACGATGGCAAGCCACGTCGTAAGCGCGGTTTTATCTATCCATATAGCGTAGGTGGCGAGACTAGTGAACGTGCTACAACATTATTCAATGGAAAAGCTTGGTTCCTAGACAGTTTGACTAACGGCGGTGATTACTCTGAACAAAACAATCAGTTCCGTATTATCGACGCAACTGATATCAATGATGCAGGTGTGATCTCTGGTACTGCTATGAAATGTGCAGGTGGTTATAGCACAACAGCAAACAATGCGACATGTAGCTCTGAAGAGCAAATTGTAGCAGTAAAACTAGTACCCATTGCTGACGCAACTAAGGATGACATTGTATCTCGAAGCATTGACTCAACGACGACAGAGCGTCAAGGTGCAGGCCTTGGTTGGTTAGCTTTGACCATGCTTGGATTGTTTGGGTTCCGTAGAAAATAGTTAAAAATCGTCAGTAATTTTTAAATCAAGCAGAGGCTCACACATTTGAGTCTCTGCTTTTTTTATGCCTTGAGAAATTGCCTACTTTGATCGATTCTTATAAGTGGAGTCATAAAAACTCCATCAAAGTTTCACAATAACAGCTGTACGTTAGTAAATGGACCTGTATGAGGAATTAACTATGAAGAGACAAAAGCGTGATCGCCTAGAACGAGCTCAATCTCAAGGCTACAAAGCTGGGTTGAATGGAAGGTCTCAAGAGGCTTGCCCATATCAACAAGTTGATGCTCGGTCGTATTGGTTAGGTGGTTGGCGTGATGCCAGAGATGAAAGACAATCTGGTCTCTACAAATAAACTCTCCACATACAAAAAGAAGGATTCGAAAGGGCTCTACGGAGCCTTTTCTACATTATAGGTACACAGGGAAGTAGGTTAACACTCGATAACAAAAAGGCTCCTAAATAGGAGCCTTAATAAATCGATTAAAATCGTGATTAGAAGCTTGAAGTGTCTTGGAACAAGCCAACTTTCAAATCTTTTGCTACGTAGATTTCTTTGCCGTCCACACATACACGACCGTCAGCCAAACCCATCACAAGTTTACGGTTTACAACGCGTTTCATGTGGATTTCGTACGTCACTTTTTTCGCTGTTGGCAGGATCTGACCTGTAAACTTCACTTCGCCAACACCCAGAGCACGACCTTTTCCTTTGCCACCAACCCAGCCAAGGAAGAAACCAACAAGTTGCCACATCGCATCAAGGCCAAGACAACCCGGCATTACAGGGTCGCCAGGGAAGTGGCAGTCAAAGAACCACAAATCTGGAGTAATATCCAATTCCGCCAAGATCAAACCTTTACCAAAATCGCCTTCAGTCTCAGACATTTTAGTAACACGATCCATCATTAGCATGTTTGGCGCAGGAAGCTGAGGGTAACCAGGCCCAAACAGTTCGCCTTGGCTAGAAGCAAGTAGATCGTCACGGTTATAAGAATCACGTTTGTTTTGCATTATCAATTACTCCAATTTTTGATAGCTGCATCTTAGTGAACACGTGTACGCTAAACAACTCCGATCAGTACTAGACAAACCAGTTTTTGATGCGCTGCACAATTCCTTCTGGATGCTCATGTCTTTCAAAGTTTTCAATACGTTCCGCTATTTTGCCAATAATGCTATCGTCTTCACCTCTAAAAGGTTTATTCATTACAATCGGAATAGCTTCATCTACGGTAGAAACGGACCAAATATGGAACTCACCATTTTTAATGCTTTCTATTACATCTTTATGTAATGCAAGGTGTTTAAGGTTTGATTTTGGCATCACAACACCTTGATTTCCTGTAAAACCTTGATGTTTACAAACCTGATAAAAACCTTCAATTTTTTCGTTCAAGCCACCGACGGCTTGCACTCGACCAAACTGATCAACAGCTCCTGTAACCGCAACTTGTTGATTAATTGGAGATTCAGATAAAGCACTTACCAAGCAACAAAGTTCTGCAAGAGATGCGCTGTCACCATCAACTTCACTATAAGACTGTTCAAATACGATGGAGGCTGAGTAAGGCAGTGGTTCATCCAGTTTCAGAGCAGAGCTCAAGAAAGCTTGCATAATCATCATGCCTTTTGCATGTAGATTGCCTCCAAGTTCAGCTTTGCGCTCAACATCGGAAACATCGCCATCACCAAAATGAATTACACAAGATATTCGTGCAGGCTCACCATAGCTGACAGGGTGCCCAGCCATATCAATAACGGTTAGGCCATTGATTTGACCAACTTGTTCCCCAGTTGTCTCAATGATGACTTGGCCATCTAAAATATCGTACACGGCACGCTGAGGAAGGTAAGATTCTCGGTAATACTTGTCGTCAATCGCTTTATCTAACGACTTGTAATCTAATGCGTGACCATCACTGAACTGGCTGGCAAGCGTTAGAAGTTGAGAGTGCCACATTACTCCTAAAGGCAGATAATGTTGATCTTCAGTAAATCTCATACCGGCTAGCAACAATCTTCTAAAACCACATTCAGTTAAGTGAGGCAGCTGATATTGAGAACATATCCAGTTCACTAAACCAAAGTAATCTGTCAAATTCTGCTCTGACAGATGAATATCTTCTTCAACTTCCGTATACATGGCAAAGCCAGAACAGAAGTCTTCATCGATGTATTCTAGCTCTGCTAACTGACTTCTTTCTCCTGTTACAATCAGTTTTACATCATAAGCTTTAGCTTGCGGTACTGAAGTAGGTAAACGAGTAGGGCTTAGGTTCAGTGGCTCGATAAGGTTTTGTTGAATTGCAGACTTTATATTTGGCCAAAGCCCTGGGTTAGCCAAAATTAGATTAGCCGGTACAATTAAGTAACCGTTATCTGCCTGTGAAATTAAACCAGGTTGGAAGGCAATATCACCACTTACATCAACACTGTAACGGTCAAATAAACGTTTGGCATCAAGTGATTCCGAAAAAACTATCGCAGCGTTAGACTGGCTCTGAAGAGCTTTACTGATGAACTCTCTATATACAGAATTATCTACGCAGTTAATGAGTAGTACTCGCGTCAATCCGGAAATTTTTGAAAAACGAGATATCGTTGCCGACATTCTCGGTTGGAGATCAGTAAAAGACTTCTTTGGTAACGAAGGTGCAGACTTTAAAAGTGCTTCGTACTGCTCAAGTGAAGGTGTTACGTCTTGCCAATTAAGTTGGTTCATTAAAATTCATCGTAATTCAATCTTGCCGACATTATAACGAAACGGACTATAACACCCTAGCACCAATTTGGTTTGCTCTCGGCATTCATCTCTCAATGAACAATACTTAGACAAATGAGTGATCAACATCGATACTTCTAAGAGTTTTATTTGCCCAAGTAAACCATCTGGGTTACGCTGTCACTAGGTTATGTTTATGGGTCGGAACAAATGAAATATCAGCAGCTTGAGAATCTAGAATGTGGGTGGAAATGGAAGTATCTCATCAAAAAATGGAAAGATGGTGAAGCGATTACCCGACATATTGATACAAGCGAAGCAGATGCAGCGGTCGCAGAACTAAAACGCCTTGAACACGAGCCTACACTTGTCTTAGCTTGGATAGAAAACCACATGTCAGAAGAGTTAGATAATAAACTCAAGCAGGCTATCCGAGCGAAACGGAAACGTCACTTCAATGCAGAGCAAGTCCATACAAAGAAGAAATCCATTGATTTAGATTACCGAGTTTGGGAAAAGCTTTCTAGTAGAGCGAATGAACTTGGTTGTACGTTATCTGACGCAATTGAATATTTGCTTTCCGAAGCGTCGAGAAGTGAAAAAGCGAGTCAAAAAGTTACCTCAATTAAAGAGGATTTGAGTAAATTGCTATCTAGCTAGGATAGGGAGTGCCAAATGTTATATGTAATCTTAATTGCAGCCATCGTGATCTTTTGGTTGATCGCAGTCGATAGGCCGGTGTTAAAAGTAAAGTTCGATAATGGCCATATTAGTAACGTAAAAGGGCACCTACCTCCTTCTTTCAAACACAACTTACAGGATATTAGTGAGCATAACCCGTTTACTGGTGAAATGAAGGTGTATAGCCAACGAACAGGAATGCGCTTAAGCTTTTCCAAGGGCATTCCCAAAAAAGTTCAACAGAGGATTCGTAACGTTTTTCCGCACCAGGGCTTCAAAGCAAACAAAGGCAAGAAGCGCGCTTAATTACATATCAGTTACTTCATCATGTTAAATGGGACGCAATGTGGCGTCCCATTTTCGTATCTACAGAAAAATTACTTATCATCGAACAATCAACAACATAAACGGACCAAAACGATGAGATACGTTGTAACTTTAATGATATTGATCTTTGCAAGTAATTCAGTTTTTGCTGACGATTCAGAAACGAACCTGTTGGCTAAAAAGATTAAGACTAAGCTTCAAAAGAAAGTAGACAATAAGTTTGATAGCTATCAAGGTTATTGTGACGTCATGATAGAAATGGAGCACAAAAGTAAAAACGCAGTAATAAAAAGAGTAACCAGTAGTGGTGACCAAAAAGTGTGTAGGTACGTTAAGTCCAACTTGAAGAAAGGAAAACGCTATCGTTACAAATTCCCCGAAAAGTACATTCGCCTCCATATAACCACAGGCTTATAAATGTTTCAGAACGCCTTGATTAAGAGCGAGTGAACTGAGCTCGTGATTTTTGGCAGATTTCGTTGCGGAGCGATTAGAGCGTTTAGCTGATTTTTGCTGTTGTACGAGGCGAGTATGAAAGGCTTTTTTGTTTGGTAGCGCTTAAGTTAGTAATCGTGATGCCATTGAATGGCAAATTCAGTGAGTTGGCCATCATCACCATACATAGATTGATTCAGGTACTTACGGAAGAACACGCCAGTAAGTCGAGGACTACGCGCGCATCAATTTTCAATAAGAGATTTGATTTGCTTCGTAAGCATAACCACAAACCAAACTAGCGATTGCAAGTCCACAGGAACCTCGGTTAAAGCCTCAAAAGCCAACAATGTTGTTAATCTTAAGATGACATTTTAAAGTGTCTAAAACCGGACATTATTGCCTTGAGTTTACACTCTCCTCAGTGCGCATTATATCTGCTTATGTTGAATGCGATTGCATATGCCAGTCCTATAAAATGTCTCTCTTTTGAGGGACTATTCAATGAAGTATCACGAAATGACTAAAAACTATATTTTTCGTGAATTTGAATGTGGTTTATCCGTCGAACAAGCTGCTGAACTTTGTTTGAAAACTGTGAGAACGGTCAAAGAATGGGATAAGGGGAAAACCATTCCGCCTGAGTGTAAACGGCTCATGAGAATGACAAAGGGAAGGGAACTGAGCCCATCAGAGCAATGGGAGAACTTTAAAATGCATTACGATAGATTAGAACTTCCAACAGGTCAATTGGTGACAGCTCAACAAATTTTGACCGGAATCGCTTTGTTAGAGATTGGAGCATTGACGGATCTAGAAGCGGCTGGTCAAGTGCTGAAATATGCGAGGGCACTGAGAGATATGATGTAAAAAAGGCTCCTATCGGAGCCTTTTTTTAAATCGTTATAATGAAGAAGAATGCGACTGATTATGCAACTGATTTATCCTTCGCTTGTTCTATTGTTGAGTTTTGCGCTTCTGAAGCTGCAACTATCACTCTTCTATAAACTTTCTTCTTATCACCTGAAGAAGTTCGTTTAACAAAATGCGACAGCGGTGTAGAAGCTACCTTCTTATTACTGTTGAAGTTGAACATAAAGCCTCCTATCTACCTTAAATGCCTACAATGTTATTAACACTTTCTAAAGTATAATTCGGTTTCAGATACGGTTTCAAGCTATTAACATTATAATGATAAGCTCTAGTGCTACCGTCATTATCTTTCATTAACAAATCCACCTGTATTCTGTTACCAAATTTGAGTTTCAACGCTTCTATAACCTCTTGAGAGCCAAAGAATTGTTCTACAAAATGCTTAGGTAAAATTTTTCTACCTTCCATTTTTTCCCTCGCCTGAACAAACTCCCATGCAAGTTCGGGACGTTGATACACGAATATTATCAGTACATCTCTACGTTTGTCTAAGGATCTTAGTATATTTTTTTCTGCCACGTTGTAGCTAGCTAATGTGCCATCTAAGAGAAAGCTTTGACTATTATTAAAGATATAATCAATAGCGCGCTCTACTAGGATTACGACTGCTCGCTGAAATAAATAAGAATTCGAACCATCATACTCATCAAATTCGACTCGCAAATCGTCTGGATCTAAGCGAAGAACTTTTCCTTGCCCATCAGAGATAGAGGCGACAAGTTCCTTAGATGACTCAGTTTTGCCTGCACCAGGAGAGCCACTCATAAACACGGATACGGGATCTTTCTCGGGTAAGTAGATGGTTTTGTCAGTAATCCTTCTACATATTTTGGTTCTATTTCTCTTTGCAAAGCTAACAGCTCTTTTTATGACTTCAGTTTCGGCCTCATCAAAATTCAATTTTTAACTCTCAATTTTTAGTGTTTATATTACATGGCGACAAAATAACAAACCATTTATTCTCTATTAAATTAACAACTTATCTAAGTGTAATGGTTTTTACTCTGTGGTAAGTAACTGCATCAGTTGTAAAAGATTGCCTTCTTCCAGTTTAGAGCCAATTTTGCATAATAAAAACTTAAAGCCAACAGAAAGTTAAAAAATTAGATTTTGTATGTAGGCGGTAACACTTTGAGTTGTGGTGGAATTTACCCCCGTAATACAGATTCGGGGGTTTGCTCCGCTTTTAGGTCCCTCCCGCAAAGCGGGCCCCTCCCAAAATGCTCGCAATACCGCGCACGTAATAAAAAAGGGCTCGTACAGAGCCCCATGATTAAGTTCGGTGTGGAAGTGCCAAGGTTTGGTGTCCTACATGTTCCGCTTCCTCGGTCTACGCAGACTGCGCTAGCTTCGACGCTGTGGCGAGCGGTCTAGATATGGACAGGCATGTTTTGCTGCAATATGTCTGATGGCTTTTCTCTTTGGCCGCACGTGAAGATCCTCTCTGTTTCTTCCCAAGTCACTCGATATACGCAGTCGCTCAACACTTCGAACTGATACCCAATCTTTACCAAGTCCAGATGATCGAAACTGAATAGCTTGTCGCGGCCATCGTACACATCGATGTATATCTTGTAGAACGTCAGGTCACGGTCGAGTTCGGCAGCATACTTCAGCCGTTTGGCGTAGGCGATTTGCTTTGCGTATCCGGTGATGTAGAAGTCGTAATCTTCCAAAGGCCCGAATCCTGATGCTTTCTTTTTCTTCTTCGCTTTGGTTTCTGCCGTATCTACCGTTGGCGTTCCATCAGGCAGCTGCGTTTGTACTGGTTGCGGTGGTTTAACGGGGTCGGGCGGTTGCTCTGGCTCCGGCCACCAAGCCCAGATATTGAAAACCAATCCAAGCGATAGCAGCACCACCGTTCCGACGACAGGCCAACGCTTCCAGAACGGGCGAATGTCTTTTGCTTCGGCTTCCTGCACTTGCTTGTTGGATTGCGAATGACTCTTATAGAACGGGAAGTACTCTGACTTATAAAATCGGGTAGAGGTGTTCACCACTTCACCGGCACAACCATCTTGCACTTTCTTGGTGTAAGAACTGGTTGAACCCATGGCCGTGTTCTTTGTGCATCGGTAGGTCACTTCAATCATGTCCTTAATGTCTCGATGCACTTTGCGGATGTTCTGCGTGAGCAAGATGATATCGACACCGTAGTGACGGTGTATTGAGTACCATTCTAGAATGGGCGCGGCCAAGCCTCGACTTGGCAAGCTCATGTGCGCCTCATCGACCACATAAAGTGGTCCTTGTCCTTTTTCATTGCGCCATTCGTCCGAGTAGTCTTCAATCTGACTGAACGGGCGCGAGGTTGAACCAAAATCCGTTAAACGGCCATCGACGATTTTGATGAGTTCTCGAACGTCTTCACCAAATACCTTAACGAACCAATCAATGTTTAAGGTGATATTGGTAATGACTTTGCGGCCATCTTTAATGGCTGGAATGATGTGATAGGCAACCGCCTCATAGGTTTTACCGCCACCTGGTCTTCCTGCTATGGCGTATATCATGAGCCTAACCTCGTAAACGGAATCAATTGCAGCATCAAGCGCACCGTAATAGCGGCCAGAATGATAGACAGACATTGAGGCACACCGACCGCCGCCATGACCCAAGCCACCGTAGGTGGAATACTGGTCATGTACTCGCTCATATCGACCGGAGCGAATAGGGAGAACACACCAGAGAGCAACAGATTCACCATTGCCATGATTTGCTCAACCGCCCAAAAGAACAGGTCTTTGAGCATGTTGACCAGCGAGATTAAGAGCTGATAGAGGAACACCAACAACTTGTTAAATAAATCGACTAACCAATCCATATTAACCTCCAAAAATAATACGACGCGCCGCAAACACTGACGTCATGATGAGCACCGCGCGAATAAAACCGAACACCCAATCAAAGCTGATTTGTTCCTCAAAACTGAAATCACCGAAGAACGGCACAGGGAGCACGAAAGAAGGGCGCTTGGCACTGGATAAGTCGAGGTCACCAAACGAGTTCACAAAGTTGTCGATGGTGTTGTGTTTAAGATCATCTAACTGACCGGACACCAAACCACCTAAACCATCGGGATAGCCCGACTCATAAAAGCCAGTACAACTTTGGGACTCGATACACGTACCACCCGTACCTGCGCCAGACGTATCTGTGTTTGCGATACCGTCTAAGGTGTCAGAAATACCGGAAACTTCATCCGCGATACCATCCATTGCCCCTGCAATTTTCTCTACATCGTCACCCACACCATTAACGGCATTGGTGTTCTTGTTCATGGCCGTGGTGATGTCAGCGTTCGCTTGTTGGATAAGGGCCTTAGTGTTTTCGTAAATCTTGTTGTCGTTGATTTGCTGCTTTTGAATGGCTTGCGTGTTGGTGACCATCGACGCATTCAGCGCAATGATTTGGTTTTGAACGTCAGCACTGGCTTGATTGATGTCGATGTTCATGTCATTCAGGGCTTTGTTGACGTCCTTATTCATCCCAGTAATGGCTTTCAGAACTGCCGTGTCTGTCGATTCATCGGTGTCAGGCTCTTCCACGTCTGGCTCACTGTCGGTATCCGGTGGATTCACCGTATTGGTTGAGTCGTCAGGTAATACGCTAGGGTCTTCGATGTCACCTGTCGGGTCGTCAGGGTCATGAATGGGGTCATCAGGAATAATAGGGGTGTCAGGGCCATCTTTACCCCAGAAGAGTGTGCCGCCTTCACACTGATTGCCTTTGAACTGGAACGTTCCATAACAGATTGTGTTTTGTGTCCATTCGCCAGAATCAACGCCCGTACACAGCGTGGTATCACTAGGAATGCGTTCTAGTTCGCAACGGGTTGCGCCAAAATCGCCATAGCATGCCCCAGTAACTTGTTCACCGTAGACGTACGCCAGCCATTGAAGCAGCTTGGTTTCATCAATGGATTTTTTTAAACTGGCAAGCGTCCATACAGGTGCCGTCAGGGTTTTCACCATACTCACAGGCAGGAACGATAGGTTCGCAGGTGACACTGTCACCATCCTCTATCATTTCATAGTCAGCTGGACACTTAGCAGTATCATGACGGAACCATACAGTTTGAATTTTCGGGAAAGAAGAGCTGTCGGTATTACACATTATACGTAAGCCGAACTCATCGCTATCCATGTAACATGACTTAGTGGAGAAGTCTTTGTATCGAACAAACTTATTTTCATAACAAGAGACATAAGAATAAGGATTAACTCTCATCCCCCTAGACAGCTTACAGTCGGGATAAGCGATAACATCTCTCACAGCGTAAGTAGGTTGAGCTGCGCTTGCATGCCATGACAGGAACAAGCACGAAAACAGAAGCAAAAAGAGTGATTTATTCACGTTTTCACCATTAAAAAAGGGGACCGAAGCCCCCTTATCCTCTAAAGTTTTGGCTGGCCACGTATCCGGCAATGCCACCCAAAAGCACAAAGACGATGAGTTGGACATCGTGGAGAACGGCCAACATAAACTTAAGCCTTGTTCACAGCACGCTTAGCAAGAGTGATGGATTTGTAAGCCATAGTAATGCCGACAATCACCAGACCTGCCGCGCCGATTTTGGTTGCCACACCAGATAAGTCGATAGCGGAGAACGGGTCAGCAGCACCACCTTCCGCCGCCATAGCAGGGACAGAAAGCACCGCAACAGTGACGGTTGCCACCGCTTGTTTACCGAACTTTTTAAGCGCGTTTAGACGTTTCATAACAGATTCCTCAAAGTAGTTTTATTAAACGTATTGCCATTTTGATGGCGTAAGTTGAGAGATATCCGCCAACGAACACCAAGGTGAAACCCAAGCTGAACGCTTGAGATATCTCTCCTGGAGTCAGCTGTGTGTAGCTCATTAACGTGTCATATTCTTGAGCCGTGACCATGACATAACCGCTGCATGAAGCCGCTTCAATGTCAGGAACGACAGCGAGAAAACCGTCCGCGTTAGGTAAAGCACACACAGGCATAACGAAATTCCTTATTTAGCCTTTAACGAGGCTTCAAAATGTTTCTTGATGTCGTCATCCACAGGAATGAGTTCTGTCACAATGGCACCTGCCAATGGATCGTCTGGGTTAATCTCCAAACGCAATTGGTATTCACGGCGAGGAACGAGAGCACCTGTGCGCTCAAGTAATAGGGCGTATTGATGATCAATCATCAACGGTTGGTCCCACTGTGGATTCACATCACCGGATTCACCGATAGTGCGGCGTTTGAATTTCTCTGAGTTGATTTCACGTAGAGGACGCGACACGTTCAGTTGAGCACTGTCACCACGTGCTGAGTTCCAAGTGATATCCATGCCAAGTACAAAAACGGATTTAGCCATTTGTTAAGTCTCCAATATGTGAGTCACCAACTTGCCGTAGGTATCGGGGAAGGTGAATTTCGTTCCATCACGGACAAGGGAACCGACCACGGTTTCAATGTCGCCCTCATGGAACTCGATAAGTGCATTAAGGATTTTCCCGTACTGGCGACGCATCCAATGCGCAGAGGCCAACAGGTCTAACGCCGCGCGTTTCGTCGGGACAGGTTTGGTATTGAATTTCTTTGCAGTAGAAATCGAGGCTGCGAAATCATTGAGCGCGGCATACGCGCCAGCTGGATTCAGCAACACATCAACATTCCATTTTTTAAGCTCGACTTCGGAGCGATACCAGACAAGACCCGTGTTCGCGAGTTTCTGCTCAAGCGCCTTGTTGTAGATACGCCAGTAAATGCGCGAGGTACGCGAACCAATCGAGTATTGCTCTTTGGTGTAAATCGGTTTGCCATCTTTGCCGATACTGGCAATGGTCATATCTTCATGAAGCACCGGACCACGGCCACGTTCTGCGGTGCGGAAACAGTCGTCACGCCACGCCTTGTAAGCGTATTCGCAATCAAAAATCCCGTCGTAATCGTCATAGGCCAAGTCAACACGCGCCAGAGTTTGCACACCAAGGACATTAGTCAGCCAGTCATGCAGCGACCACGTAGGACGACGGGCAAATACATGCTTGCATCCCGTTCCGTTGATTTGGAAATGCACCGTGTCATTGTTACCGCCGATACCAACGAAGCCGCAGAAGTCTTCACCATCTGGCGAAGTCAGTTTCATGGATTCGGTGTAGAACTGGAAACCCAAACCGCGAGGCGCAGACAACGACAAACCAAGCACTTGATTGGTGAAGATGCGCAAGCAGTCTTCCAAATAGTTGCGATAGCAGATATCAAAGGCTTTGTTGTAGGCTTCAATTTCTTCTGACGTCTTAGCAACCGTCGGATTAAACACAGGTGGAGCAGGGAACTTAGGCGCACGACAGTGACGCTGTAACAGCCCTGATTTGGCAAAGCCTTTGTATTCTTCATGCTTGTGCAATCGACGAACCGCATCATGACAATGGCGTAAGTCTTTCACAGCAAACGTAAAACACAGGTAATCAATATGAACGCTTTGCTCATCGAACTTCTTGAGGATGTTAGTTGCGGTAGTCATCGAACACCCCCAAATTGATACGTTGTTCAACGGTCGTGTTGGTGATGGACACCAACTCATAAGAAGCGAACTGAGACGAAGCCCAAGACTCAAGATGAGACATGGATTTAAGCAAATCCCATTCGTCGCAACCTTTGACCAACACAGACACCGTGTAGTCAGGCAGCAAGTCGTACTAGATGATTTGAGCTTCGTTCATGAGTACTGAGCCTCCAATGTTGGAGTGCCAAGGCTGAGTGGCGAACGAAACCAAGTTAAAATCGGCAGGGCGCTGATATTCAGTTCAAACGGTATGGTGTCGTTCTTAACCTGTTTAGCTTGCAAACAAGTAAGGATTTCAGTGACAGCGTCACCAGTAAATAAAACACCGTTAGACAAAGACTTACCAACGCGACGTACGCCAAGTTTCTTGAGATAACGACGAATCCATTTGGTTGGAGTTGGCATTGAACGGGAAACTGAGCGAACCATCAGAACGCCTTGATTCAGTTCAAAGCGCAGAGAACCAATGAACTGAGCTCGTGATTGGTTAGCGGATTTCTTTACGGACTGATTAACGCGTTTAACGGATTCTTGCTGTTGTTCGTGTTGAAGACGACGCTGTTCAAGACGAGCATGAAAGGCTTTTTGCTCAGCAGCGCGTTTGAGTTCGTTAAAGTAGTGATGACATTGAATGGCGAACTCAGTGAGTTGGCCGTCATCATCATACATAGATTGATTCAGGTGCTTACGGAAGAACACGCCAGTAAGTCGAGGACTAAGCGCACATTCATTTTCGATAAGGGATTTGATTTGTTCCGTAAGCATAATGACACCTGACCAATTGCGATTTATGGCAATCGTAGTTGCGAAGAATGGCAACTGCAAGATGCGATTTATGGCAACTTTGTGGCTACAATGAGAAGAAATGGAGGTTCTTATGTACACAGCTGAACTAATTAACGCCTACAAAAAGGCGAAAAACTACGTACAAGATAAGCAGGTTGCGCACGATTTGAATCTAGACCCGCCGAAGATTAGTAAAATTCGCAAAGGTGTTAGACAACTTACTGATGAAGAAGCAGTTTTTCTAGCACACGGCGCAGGTATAGACCCGGAGATTGCGTTGCTAGGATGTCACGCTGATCGCAATGAAAACCCAGCTATAAAAAGCATGTGGGAAAGCATTGCAAAAAAGTATAACGGACTTGGATTATCAAGCATTTCAATGGTTTGTGCCGGGTTGGCTTTAGTGATTGCAAGTCCACAGGAATCACTATTACAGTGCGCATTATATGTGTTATGTTAAATTATGTATTGCTGTACGCTAAATGTTGTCTGAGTATGCTCCTATTCCCCTGCAGATTTTAAATTTAAGGGCCTTACAGTGAGCATTAAACATAATCGTTATTTACCATAAAATACTTAATATAGATCTTAATAATCTATCGATTGTTAAGATCTATATTAACGCCTTTTTACTTATTGAAATGACTGTATAGCTTCAAAGATATCTTGTCTTCTAACTGGCTTGGAAATGAATCCGTCCATCCCTGCATCCAGGCATTTATCTCTATCGCTTTCTAGCGCATGTGCAGTTAACGCTATAATTGGAGTCTTGAGGCCTTTATCTCGAATAAGCCTTGTTGCAGTAATTCCATCCATCACCGGCATCGAGACATCCATGAGAATCAAATCGATTAAATCCTCATGCTCCTCTAAAAATGTTAATGCCTCTGCTCCATGGCTTGCGATATGAACATTATGGCCAAGCTTATTTAAGATAAGCTTTATTACGAACTGATTCGACTCGGTATCTTCTACGACGAGAAGTTCCATTGCTTTTGTCGGTTGATTGGTTTCGATTCTAACTGGACGATTTTGATTACAACGAGTCAAAACTGGAATCGAAATCGTAAAGGTTGAACCAACATGCTCATCACTTTTAACGGCAATCTTTCCACGCATCATTTCAACTAAATGCTTGGTTATTGCGAGCCCCAGTCCTGTACCACCGAAGCGTCTCGTGATGGAACGGTCTCCTTGATGAAATGCCGTAAACAAGTGCTCTTGCTTTGCTTTAGATATACCAATTCCAGTGTCAGATATTGAGATCACAAGTTCAGCATCTTGCTCAGATACAGAAACTTTTACTTCACCTTCGTCTGTAAACTTTATTGCATTCCCTATTAGATTAAACAGGATTTGAGATAACCGCGTGGAGTCAATCCAAAATTGTTTGTCATTAGTGACAGTACAGTTGAGTTTAAATTGGAGATTTTTCTTCTTAGCTATTTGTTTTTGCTGAGAAATGACAAAAGTGACAGTGTCTCTTAAATTAATCCATTGTTCATTGAGCTGAAAGCGACCTGACTCGATTTTAGAGAGATCAAGAATGTCACTGATTATCGCGAGAAGTAACTCTGCAGAGCACTCCATTTGGCTCAAAGCATCAATTTGTTCTTCTGACAAGGTTGATTGCTTCAGTATATCTAGCATTCCAAGAACGGAATTTAAAGGGGTTCTTATTTCATGACTCATCATCGCTAAGAACTCCGACTTAGACCGGTTCGCAAGCTCTGCTTCTTCTCTTGCTTTAGCGAGCTGAGTTGTTCTTACTTCAACGATACGTTGTAACTTCTCTTTGGTCTCGATATCAATGACCGCCCTTTCAATTAAGGGACGAAACCGCCTCAAGGTTTCCTTATTCTCTATGCTAAAGTGCCCTTTCTGAGCTCCAATAAGTAGGATTACGGTTTGCGTTACTTCTGAACGTATACCAGTTAAAACGACCGAGTTTACATGGCTTTTTATAAAGCTGTTTAAGTTAACAAACTCAGCGAGTTTATCTGGCTCGAACAGTAGAATGCATTCACCATTGAGAGCTCTTTGATAGGTGTTACCGTGTAACCAGGATACATTATCAAATACGCTATTAGTTGATATCAATGTCTTGAAGGGATATCGTTCACCATCACGAGTCAGTACAATAAAATCATCGAAGTTGATGTACTTTTTGAGGACATTGTTTAATCCCGTAAATATCTCATGCCGATTCTTTGCCTCACTCATCGCAGATATCGCGGAAAGAATGGCCTTGTTTTCATCGGCGAGTAGTCGTTCTCTTTGTCTAGCCTGCTTTAGCTCAACTAACGCTTCTTGAAGCGCTTCCTGTTGATATATGTCTAAGTATTTATCTTTCATAAGGTTTATGGAATATAGCCGATGAAATCATCAGGTTTCCATGTCCATTCTCACCACCAATAAATCTACCTTGCTCGCCGAAAGTAAAAGGGCAAATAAAAGGCAAATGTTCTAGTTCTTGGTTAATTTGTTCACAAACGCTATTCATGTCTTGCATTAAGTGCAACATGGGACCTGCGCAAAAGATATTTATCACTCCAATTTTTCGAGACTCTTCTAATTTTTGGTTAAAAGCGGCATTGACGACTTTTGCAGCGCGCGCAACGAGATACTCACGACTTCCTTTCATTAATGTGAGCTCGTCACCCTCTTCTATTCGTGTAAACAACTCGATTCCACCATCTTGCGTCTCACGGATCGGATGGGATAACTTGTAATATGGGCGATCATAGAGATGACCTGCGATCCGCCCTAATGGATAAGCGCTCGAATTTGTAAACAGCATATTATCTTTACCTACTTGGTTATCCTGGTGATTTGTCCACCTTCTATAAACATTGAGCGCAGGTTCGTTATCAATTTCAAGTAAGCATCTATCGTTGGTCTTGGTTGCAACACCTTTGATATTAGTTGGTGTATGTCCAGCGCTAAAAGCGATATCAACAGGTTGAGAGGAGTAAAAGAGAGTTAAGCTTAAACCTGAAGTTTGAGAGCCTTGGGCGGTTATCACAGACCATTTCCCAGCGATGTTATTATCAGCGGCTGAACCACCAATAATTGGAATTAGAGTTCCAAATCTTTCATCTATAGACGCAATGATTGATTCCTCTTGCCCTGGTGTGGCATGAAGTAGAATTAAGTTTGGTACCTCTCCTACACGGTTAGCGCTCTCAAGGGCCATATCCAAAGCCTTAGTGACACTGTCACCTGAGTTATGATTAGAAATACCAGTACCATAAGCATGAGGGCCTGTATCATAAACAGCAAGTGCCGCAATTACTGGGCCTGTATGAAAGCCCTGATCTGTCATTACGGCTTGACATGAACTGGCGCCATGAAAAGGCACACAAGGAAAATGCGCAAGAAACGCTTCTCGAATCAACTCAAAATTGTATTCTTCCGTGTAGTAACACATCACGTAAGACAAGCTCTGTTGTGTCAATTCGGACCTGAGCGTTTTTATCGCTGAGTCTTCATCTTTAATATGAGTAAAAACTGATTGGCAATGCATACGATTTTATAATTGGATATCACTCTGCTGTTATACCATTCCAACCAATTTTCTCTAGGTAAGAAGGTGTTAATTTCATTAATAAGTTACGATTATCTCGTGATAGATCGTATTTATAATTGAACTACAACAATGTTTTCACCTTTTTTAAAGGTGATTTTTTTCGATTCAGGCATGATGTCCCATTCTACTGCCTTATGCTTCTCGTTGAGATTGATAAAATTACCAGATTGATTTAGATCAATTTTTAGAGTGCTACTTTCTGTCGTTTCGAGCGAAATTCCCATTGAGTCACGATTAATCGTGATTATTTCTCCTTCAATTGTTACATCGCATCGTTCTTTTTGTGAACAGTCAACGCTATTAACACTCTCGTGTGTAAAGGTACGCCAGAAAAATGCGCCTATTAAAACACTGAGCATGATTAAGATTTGTGCAAGTCGCGCCTTTGTTAACTTTTGTGCAGGCATAATTACTAATATCCTTGTTACAAACTTCAAACTTTTTAAATAAAAAATGATTTCCAGAGGTCCAGTAAGGTTACTACCCTGTCATTGAATTGTTAATTCAAGTATAGTGTCACGCTGAAAATGCCACTTTTTATTAAAGTCAGCAATGGAAATAAGGTGATGATAACACTTGAATTCTAGAGTTTACTTGGGTGGTGTTACGACGCAAGTCGTGTTGGAAGTAAAAGTGTAGTTAATTAGAAATTGGAAGCATGCAAATGAGCCAAGTAAAGCAGCTTGAACAAAACTACAACTATACAGTCGTTCGCCAATTTACCCTTGTGACCATTTTATGGGGCATAGTTGGTATGGCTGTTGGTGTTTTGATTGCCGCTCAATTAGTTTGGCCACAGCTAAACTTTGATACGCCGTGGTTGACGTACAGTCGCTTACGTCCACTGCATACTAATGCGGTAATTTTTGCGTTTGGTACCAGTGCTCTGTTCGCAACGTCTTATTATGTTGTACAGCGCACATGTCAAACACGTCTTTTTGGTGGCCCACTCGTTGCCTTCACCTTTTGGGGTTGGCAAGCAATCATCCTGGCAGCAGCCATTACTTTGCCTCTCGGTTTAACATCGGGTAAAGAGTATGCTGAGCTAGAATGGCCTATTGATATCGCAATTGCGCTAGTATGGGTATCATATGCGGTGGTGTTCTTCGGCACACTGGTGAAACGAAACACGTCACACATATATGTGGCAAACTGGTTCTTCGGTGCCTTTATTATCACAGTAGCAGTACTTCACATCGTGAACAGCATGGCTATTCCTGTGTCACTCGGTAAATCTTACTCGATTTACTCGGGCGCAGTGGATGCGATGGTTCAGTGGTGGTATGGACACAATGCGGTAGGTTTCCTACTGACCGCTGGTTTCCTAGGTATGATGTACTACTTCGTTCCTAAACAAGCTGAACGTCCTGTTTATTCTTACCGTCTATCTATCGTTCACTTCTGGGCACTTATTTCTCTATATATTTGGGCAGGCCCTCACCACCTTCATTATACAGCGCTACCAGACTGGACTCAGTCTCTAGGTATGGTTATGTCGCTGGTTCTATTTGCTCCTTCTTGGGGTGGTATGATCAACGGTATTATGACGTTATCTGGTGCATGGCATAAGCTTCGTTATGACCCTATCCTACGTTTCCTGATCGTTTCACTGTCGTTCTACGGTATGTCTACCTTTGAAGGCCCGATGATGTCGATTAAGACGGTTAACGCACTTTCTCACTACACAGACTGGACCATTGGTCACGTTCACTCTGGTGCGTTAGGTTGGGTTGCGATGGTTTCTATCGGCTCTGTATATCACTTGGTACCTCGCCTATTTGGCCAAGAGCGTATGTACTCTGTTGGTCTAGTTAATGTGCATTTCTGGCTAGCAACAATCGGTACCGTTCTTTACATCGTTGCGATGTGGATCTCTGGTGTAATGCAAGGTCTTATGTGGCGCGCGGTTAACTCTGACGGTACGCTAACTTACAGCTTTGTTGAGTCTGTAGAAGCGTCTTATCCGTTCTACTTTGTACGTTTCCTAGGCGGATTTATCTTCCTATCTGGTATGTTCCTAATGGCATATAACACGTACAAAACGGTAAGTGCACCAAAAGAAAGCCTAAAAGCTATCCCACATCCGGCATAAGGAGATTTAAGAATGAGTAATAATTCTAATAATCGCCATGAAATCTTAGAACGTAATGTCGGTTTGTTGGCTATTTTTATCGTGTTTGCTATCAGTTGGGGTGCTCTTGTAGAGATCACTCCTCTGATTTTCCAAAAGCAAACGACTGAACCTGTAGAAAATCTGCGTGCTTACACTCCTTTGGAGATGGAAGGCCGTGATATCTACATCCGTGAAGGTTGTAACGTTTGTCACAGCCAGATGGTTCGTCCTTTCCGCTCAGAGACTGAACGTTACGGTCACTACTCTGTTGCTGGTGAGAGTGTTTGGGAACACCCATTCCTTTGGGGCTCTAAGCGTACAGGCCCGGATTTAGCTCGTGTTGGTGGTCGTTATTCTGACGAATGGCACCGTGTTCACCTGTTAGATCCTCGTGAGCTTGTACCTGAGTCAAACATGCCAGGTTTCCCGTGGCTAGCTGAAAACGTTTTAGACGGTAAGCTAACTCAGAAGAAACTTGAGCTATTTCGTGATCAGTTCGGCGTTCCATACACTGATGAAGAGATCGCGAATTCGGCTAAAGAAGTAGAAGGTAAAACAGAGATGGATGCAATCATCGCTTACCTTCAGTCTCTTGGTCATGCAATGAAGTAAGGGGATCATATGGATTTCGGTACAATTCATAGTATTTATACCGTTGTACTCTTCGCTAGTTTTATTGGCATCGTATGGTGGGCATTTAGTAAAAAGCGTAAAGCACGCTTTGAAGAAGATGCCAACTTGGTGTTTGCTGACGAAGAACAAAAGACCCCTAATAACCAAGGAGTGAAGAAGTAATGACTACATTCTGGAGTCTCTGGATTATCGTGATTACTGTCGGTACGCTAGTAGGCTGTGCGATTCTCCTGACTTGGTGCGCTAAAGATAAAATGGGCGTCGAGGAAGGGGAAGACATGGGCCACGAGTACGATGGTATTCGCGAGCTAAACAACCCTCTACCAAAGTGGTGGACTTACCTGTTTGTAAGCACATTTGTGTTCGCAGCAGTTTACCTTGCCCTATTCCCAGGTCTAGGTAGCTTCAAGGGCTTTTTAAACTGGCAGAGTTCGGCTCAAACCGTTCGCTCACTAGAAGAGTCAAAAGAAGCCATCGCTGCAGCACAAGAGAACAAGCAACTAAACCAATATGCAAAAGAACTGGATGATGCCGACGCTTACTTCGGCGAAGCATTCCGTAAACTTGCGCACAATGGCAGTGGTCTACGCCCAATTCCTGAAATTGCGCAAGATCCTGAAGCATTAAAAGTTGGTCAGCGTTTGTTTTTGCAAAACTGTTCTCAATGCCATGGCTCTGATGCACGTGGTCAGAAAGGCTTCCCTAACCTGACTGATGATGCATGGCTATATGGTGGCGAGCCAGCAGCGATCGTTACAACCATCATGCACGGCCGTATTGGTCAAATGCCAGCATGGAAAGATGCCCTTGGTGAGCAAGGTGTTCAAGAAGTTGTAAGTTACACACTTAGTCTATCTGGTCGTAAAGTAAATGCTCGTGAAGCCGCGGCAGGTAAAGCACGCTTCGTAGTGTGTGCTGCTTGTCATGGTACCGATGGTAAGGGTAACCCTGCAGTCGGTGCGCCTGACCTTACAGACCAAGACTGGTTATTTGGTGACTCTCGTGCAGCTGTAACAGAAACCGTAATGAACGGACGCTCAGGCGTAATGCCTGCGTGGAAAGACATTTTGGGTGAAGATAAAGTTCAGCTCGTTGCCTCATATGTCTGGAGTTTAAGTAACTCAGAGAGTAAGTAACTGAGATATTACGTAACATAGCAATAACAGCCCCTTTCATAGGGGCTGTCTTTCCTTTAAATTTAACGCCTTACATTTTTTCATTTAGCTGTTGAGAACTTTTTTATGGTAAAGCCTTGGTATAAACAATTTTGGCCGTGGTTCCTAATCATCCTTCCTCTTACTGTCGTAGTTTGGACTGTGATTACTGTGGTCGTTTTCTCGAACAACTCTGTTTCTTTAGTCGCCGAGGATTACTATAAAAAAGGCAAAGGCATTAATATCGACATTAGTAAAATGAATGTCGCTCGTGACCTAGGTCTTAACGCTGAGATTTCCTCTGAAAATAACAATGTTGTGATTGTTTTCGCTAAAGGGAAGCTACCTCATTACCCTGCTCTAACGGCCACTTTCACTCATCGTACTCTTCCTGATCGTGACTTCACAAAGCTTGTAACAGCGGATGCATCTGGTAATTACCGACTAAAAGCTGAGGAATCTATTCAAGGACCATGGTTTGTTGAACTACAACCACACGACAAGCAATGGATGATCCAAGGTAAAGTTGAGTTTCCTGCCTCTTCAACACCGTTAATGAAGTAAGCATATGTGTAAATCCTGTTATCACTGCGGTGAAGATGTACCAGCCAACACGGATTTCAAAGTAGAAATATTGGGTGAAATTCGCGACATGTGTTGTCCGGGCTGCGAAACTGTGGCGCAGACTATTGTCGATAGTGGTCTTGTATCATATTACCAATACCGCACTGCGCCTGCAGAAAAGGCAGATCTAGTACCAGAGCAACTCCAAGCTTTAATTCATTATGACAATGCGGATGTACAATCTGAATTCGTACGAAATCGCGAAAATGTTTCTGAAGTAACCCTTTCTTTGGAAGGCGTTTCATGTGCCGCTTGTGCGTGGTTAATCGAAAAGCAAGTTTCTAATACGGCCGGGTTGGTATCTATCCGTGTTAATACAACCACCAATCGAGCGTTACTAGCCTGGGATAAAACTCAGGTACGGTTAAGCGAGCTCCTTTCCGTTATTCATAAACTTGGTTACAAAGCTGCACCTTTTGAAGCAGATAAGCAAGAAGCCTCTTACCATCGAATGATGAAGCAATATCTATATCGGCTAGGTATTGCAGGTTTAGCAACCATGCAGGTCATGATGCTCGCCGTTGCACTGTATCTCGAAGTCTTTGGTGATTTAGAGCCAGAGTTTAAAAGTTACTTTCGTTGGGTAAGTTTGATTTTTGCTACTCCTGTTTTGCTTTATTCCGCTCTTCCATTTTACTTAAACGCATGGCGCAGTATCAAAGGCCGAACCCTTGGTATGGATGTCCCGGTTTCTATCGCGTTGATCTTTGCCTATGTTGCAAGTTTAGTTGCAACAGTAACTGAACAAGGCGAAGTCTTCTTTGAATCTATCTCGATGTTTACCTTCTTTTTGTTAGTAGGTCGATTCTTAGAGATGCGCGCTCGTCGCAAAGCTGCTGCAGCGAGTGGTAACCTTCTTAAGTTGATTCCTGCAATTGCTACAACGCTGGACGGTGATCAGATACCCGTGAAGACGCTAAAAGTTGGCGATCGTATTCGCGTTCTACCTGGTGAACATATCCCCGCTGACGGTAAAGTTATTTCAGGCCGTATTCATATTGATGAATCCATGCTAACGGGCGAGTCAGTGCACGTTGTGAAACGAGAAGGCGATGTCGTTTATGCGGGAACGCTAAACGGAGATGAATCATTTGAACTCGAGGTAGTGAGCTCAAAGGCCGATTCAATGATTTCTAATATCGTGCGTTTACAAGATGAAGCTCAACACTCCAAACCTAAAATTGCGGAAATTGCCGACATTGTCGCCCGTTACTTTGTTGGTGTGATTCTTATTATCTCTGCTGGTACTTGGTTTTACTGGCATCAAACAAAACCAGATGATGCGTTTTGGATCATGCTGTCTGTGTTAGTTGCTACATGCCCATGTGCGCTATCTCTGGCCACTCCGACCGCTCTCACTTGTGCTACCTCTAGAATGGGTAATTTTGGCATTTTGCTTCGTAAAGGCCATGTGTTTGAGGCACTATGTAAGATCAACCACTTAGTTGTAGATAAAACAGGCACTCTAACGAAAGGTGATATTGAGATCTGTGAAACAAAGGTACTTAGTGATCTCCCACAGAAAGATTGTCTATCACTAGCTGCAGCTTTAGAGGCTCATGCAAACCACCCTATCGCTCGTTCTTTTGCAACTTTCACCAATGATGACTTTATCGTGTCTGATGTGCAAAACGTGATTGGGTCAGGGATTGAAGGGATATGGAATGGCAAAATCGTTAAGATAGGTAGTGCTGCTTTTGTTCAAGGCAAAGAAAGTGATGAAAGCCAGGCGGTCTATCTGTCGGTTGATGGCAAGCATGTCGCTAGCTTTTACTACCGCGACCCTATCCGAAAAGAAAGCAAAGCCTTTATTCAACGTTTTGCTGACGCTGGAATTAAGACAACCCTGCTAACTGGTGATTCTCTCTCAAACGCCCAACCAGTGGCGAATGAAATTGGTATCGATCACATCGTCGCGTCAGCAAAGCCAGAAGATAAGCTTGCATACCTTAAGAGCTTGGACGAAAACAGTATCACTATGATGGTTGGTGATGGAATCAATGACGCGCCGACTCTCGCCGGAGCTCACCTTTCTGTCGCAATGGGCGGTGGTACAGATGTCGCTAAAGCTTCTGCAGATATGACGTTACTTGGGGATAATCTCGAAAAGCTACTAGAAGCACGTTTGCTTGCACTGCGTACAAGAAAGATTATTCGAGAAAACTTGGCTTGGTCTTTGGGTTACAACCTGTTAATTTTGCCTTTGGCGGTCGCAGGTTTAGTGGCTCCCTACATTGCAGTAGTTGGCATGTCTGCAAGCTCAATTATCGTTGTATCTAACTCTTTGCGCCTGCTCAAAGAGAAATAAGTAGAGAAAGCAAACATGGAAAGTCTTTATATATTGATTCCCATCGCTATCGTTCTCGTTTGTGTTGCTGTCGCCGTTTTTCTTTGGGCAGTAAGAAGCGATCAGTTTGAAGATCTTGAACGGCAAGGGCACAACATTCTTCTCGACGAAGAAGACCAATCTAATAGTGATAAAAAGTAGCGACCTTTATGACTCCTGATTTTATCGGTGCGTTGATGATCGGCTTAGTAGGAGCCGGTCATTGTATGGGTATGTGTGGTGGTATCGCGTCTCTGCTTACCATGGGCTCTTCTGCTAAAAATAAAACCACCCCTCTTATCCCCCTCTTCTACAACCTCGGACGATTGATCAGTTATACCTTAATAGGAGCATTAGTGGGTGGTGCTATATCAGGTTTATCTGAGCTTAGTGGGTTAACGCATTCTCTTGCTTGGTTAAGGCTGATTGCTGCGTTATTCATGATTCTGGTCGCGCTGTATATTGCTAAATGGTGGCAAGGCTTGCTTTTAATAGAAAAGCTAGGGCAGTATCTCTGGCGCTTTATCTCGCCGGCAGGGAAGAGTTTGTTGCCATTAAAGCATCCTCTTTACGCGTTGCCATTTGGCTTTATTTGGGGTTGGTTACCATGTGGTTTAGTTTATTCAGCGCTTACTTGGTCGGCGGTTTCTGGTAGTGCGATGAACGGCGGCCTAATTATGCTTGCGTTTGGGCTTGGAACGCTACCTGCAATGCTTATTATTGGATATGGTGCCAATCATTTTCAGAAATTACAAAAATCATTAATATTTAGAAATATTTCAGCATTAATCCTTATTGGGTATGGTAAGTATACCGCTGTAGGAGCCTTAGCGTTACTCGGTTTCATATAACGTTAAACTCTATTGAGGTGACATTTTTGCTACCCTTTAGGATTAAGCGATGCTAAAATATTGATGTATATCAAATAGTGAAAGGTTGTTATGATTTCTGAAAAACCTGCAACAAAGCGTATCCAATCAGGCGGTTGCGCCATTCATTGCCAAGATTGTAGCATTAGTCAACTGTGTATCCCGTTCACTCTAAATGAGGCAGAACTTGACCAGCTTGACCAAATCATCGAACGTAAGAAGCCTATTCAAAAAGGACAAGAGCTTTTTAAGGCTGGTGATGAGCTAAAATCGCTATACGCTATCCGCTCTGGTACCATCAAGAGCTATACGATCACAGAGCAAGGTGATGAGCAAATCACAGCGTTTCACTTAGCTGGAGACTTAGTCGGTTTCGATGCTATTACTGGTGACTCCCACCCTAGCTTTGCTCAAGCACTCGAAACGTCGATGGTATGTGAAATCCCATACGAAATTTTAGACGATCTATCGGGTAAGATGCCTAAGCTTCGCCAGCAAATCATGCGTTTGATGAGTAACGAAATTAAAGGTGATCAGGAAATGATTTTGCTTCTTTCTAAAAAGAATGCAGAAGAGCGACTAGCTGCTTTCCTTTACAACCTATCAACGCGTTTTTCTCAGCGTGGCTTCAGCCCTAGAGAGTTTCGTTTAACTATGACTCGTGGTGATATTGGCAACTACCTTGGTCTTACAGTCGAAACGATCAGTCGTTTGTTAGGTCGTTTCCAGAAATCTGAGATCCTAAGCGTAAAAGGTAAATATATCACTATCTTAGACCACGATGCATTGATGGAACTTGCTGGTGTAACTAAAGAATAATACACGCTAATTATTGATGTAGCTCGAAAATGAGCTACATCATATTTCTCATAAATTCCTTTCGAAAGTCCTCAAAAAGTTCTCCAAACTAAGCTACAGTAAAAATGTACGGTGAGTACTCCAAAATACTGATTTAATTTACATTCAGTATCTGGTTTTGCAATAGAAGTGGGCTTAGTTATGAGTATATACAGTAAGATCCTTGTTGTAGCTGACATCAATAATGATGAGCAGCCCGCACTTGCAAGAGCTGTTCAATTAGCTCAGAAAAGTGTATCTAGAAGCCGAATCACTTTCTTTTTATCCATTTACGATTTCTCGTATGACATGACGTCAATGCTATCAGTGGATGAAAGAGATGCTATGCGTCGAGGTGTCATTCATCAGCGTGAGCAGTGGATGCGTAAAATTGCTCAACCATACCTAAACGATGGCTTCGACTTTGATGTTTGTGTTGTCTGGCACAACCGCCCTTATGAGGCGATTATTGCTGAAGTCTATGCAGGCGATCATGACCTAGTCATCAAAGGCACACGTAAGCATGATGTTTTAGAGTCTGTCATTTTCACACCGACAGATTGGCACTTGTTGCGAAAATGCCCTATTCCAGTGCTTCTTATCAAGAATGCTGCTTGGCCGGAACAAGCAAGTATCCTTGCCTCAGTACATGTGGGCTCAGAAAACCCGACTCATATTGATCTCAACGATACGATGGTCGAGCGATTAAAAGAAATCACCACTCGGCTTGAGGCCAAGCCATATCTTGTTAACGCCTACCCCGTTACACCGGCGAACATTACGATTGAACTTCCTGAATTTGACCCAACGACTTATACCGATGCAGTGCGAGGTCATCATTTAACGGCTATGAAAGCACTACGCCAAAAACATGGTCTTGATGAAGAACAAACGATAGTTGAGCAAGGTTTACCTGAAGATGTCATTCCGGCAGCTGCTGAGCGCTTGAATGCTGCAATGGTTATTTTAGGTACTACAGGGCGAACTGGGCTTTCTGCTGTCTTTATTGGTAATACAGCGGAGCACGTAATTGATAAAATAAATTGCGATGTGTTGGCTCTAAAACCAAAAGGCTACATTAGTCCTCTCGATCCAAATACAGCAACCTAATCTCTCCTTAGTATTGCTATGTATTGAGCGCTTTCAAATAAAGGCTAATAAATCCCCCGAATACAGGGGGATTTTGTTTGGGAACAGTTAAAGCGTTGGGTACAAAAAAGGAGGTCTAATTGACCTCCTTTTTTACGAGTTAGATGTTCGTAACATCGATGAACATTGATTCATCAATATTCGTCGAAGAAACGACAGCCTCATTAAATTCATACTCTTCGCGGTTACCTTCACGATCTAGCGGTAAGTTAACAAAGTCGAACAATTCGCGGTCTGCTAGTTGGCTTGGGCTTACGTTTTGAATTGATTTAAAAATTGCTTCCACACGCCCTGGCGTCTTCTTATCCCATTCAATCAACATTGCTTTTATAGATTGACGCTGAAGGTTCTCTTGAGAGCCACAAAGGTTACACGGAATTATTGGGAAATCCTTGTGCTCAGCGTATTTGATCAAATCTTTTTCACGACAGTAAGTCAATGGACGAATGACCACGTTACGACCATCATCAGAGCGTAGCTTTGGTGGCATCGCTTTAAGGCGAGAGCCGTGGAACATGTTCAAGAACATTGTTTCGACGATGTCATCCATGTGATGACCTAGCGCAAGCTTAGTTGCACCAATCTTCTCTGCAAATGAATACAGCGTACCACGTCGCAGGCGTGAACATAGACCACAAGTGGTTTTGCCTTCTGGTACCTTCTCTTTTACGACGGAATACGTGTCCTTATCGACAATATAGTAAGGGATATTCAGTGTTTCGAAATACTCTGGCAGAATGTGCTCAGGGAAGCCCGGTTGTTTTTGGTCTAGGTTTACTGCAACCACTTCAAATTTGATTGGCGCAGCTTTTTGAAGATTCAACAGGATATCAAGCATCGCGAATGAATCTTTACCACCGCTAATACATGCCATTACAACATCGCCTTCTTCGATCATGTTGTAATCAGTAATGGCATTTCCAACATGTCTTCTTAGGCGTTTCTGAAGCTTGTTGAATTCTAGGGTTTCTTTTCTTGTATCTATTTGGTTCATTGCGGGCTCTCACATCGCCGATAAATCGACTAGGACTTCCTAACATGGGTTTCTTTGGGGCGTGGATTATACGAGCTTTTTACGCAGGATTAAATGCTTGTCTTATTGAGTCTTTAAGAAAAGAGTGTGAAAGATACTTTAGTTACGGTCAAAATTAAAAAAGAGCTGCGATTGCAGCCCTTTCTAAACGTTCAGTGTTCATTTCTTTGCGTTAGGTAGATAAGGTAACACTCGCATCGTCGGTTCTGGTAGTGTCATTGTGCCACCTTGCCCTATTTCACTTAGTGCGACTTGTATCTTGCCATTGACAATTGGCTTTTCGGTTCCGTTTGAGAAAATCACTTTATCATTCAGTTGATTTGCAAACTCCATCGTCACACCTTGAACCTCCGGTGTAAACCAACCCGCAAACATACCGCCTAAATCTTCCAGCATCGTCTGCATTTGAGGTAGAAGAGGCTTAAGTTGGTCGTAAGAAACGTTACCCTGTAATGGTTCTTTGGTCATCACGACAAGTGAGTAATCGCAACGTGTATCTTTTGGGGTATCGACAAAAACCAACGGATTCGCTGACTTTAAGTTTTTATCAACAGGTAAAGGCAACTCTTGTGAAGCAGGGATAACAAACTCTTCATAGTGCTCTTCTTTTTCCATCCAAGATTTTTCTATCGTACAAATTTGTTTAGTTTTTGCGTCCACAAAAAAGACACCAACTTTCACATCGTCATGCCCTTCTTTATTGTTGTTTTTTAGTTGAGTGTATAACTTTGAGTACGTGAACATGTACTCTTGAGCTTGGGTTATCGGCGATGCAAGAATTAGCGCCGTACTTCCCAATAGACTTAGGCTTAACTTTTTCATTTTATCCGTTATTTTATTGCGTCCAGTAGGCGTTGTTATGACGAATCATAGCGCGAAGATCGTGTACATAGGCGATGCCACGTTCAGAATAGGCTAGTAACCCATGCGTTAACTCTGACGCGGTTGCGACCGTTAACAAGCCCTTGTTCTTTTCAGCCAGAGATGTTCTGATTTCACGCAGGTCTGCATACGCTGGGTTTCGATTAACATTCATAAAGTAGCCATGAACAGACTGTTGTACAGAATCGAATTTTTCAACTTCATGAACTTTGTCAGCGCCACGTTGCGCTGGAACAATTCCACAGCCCTTTTTATAACACCATTGGCCGAACAAGTTGTTTGCTTGAGTAGCAAAACGAGAAGTGCCCCACGCAGATTCATTTGCCGCTTGAGTTAGAACCAACGCTTCTGGTAAGACGTTCACTCGCACAAGCATCTGGTCTAGCCACGCTTGATCAACCTTATCGTTACTCAAGGGCAACGAATACAGAGATGATAACCGCTGAGCATACTCTTGTTGTTCTTGCGTCACTTGTCCCACCTTTAAAGAGGTAAGAAAGGCCCGCTCATGACGAATTCGTTGATTCTCAAGAGCAATTTTAGGCCTTAAAAAATCAAAAAAAGCAGCTTTTTTCTCTTTCGTATCTTTTATTGAATTGAAGTCTGGGATATCACCGATGTATGGCAAGTGTGATAAATCGACATGCTTAATCTTGCCAGAGAGTACGTCAGGATTTTCCACATATTTAAACTGTTTCTCGTAGTGTAAATATGGGCCTATAGAAATAAAAGTGGCGGCCATACAGGTTGCCGCCACTCGTAAACTTATTGATTTCAAAGAATTAGGCATCAAACACCTGTGAGTTACCATCGTGATCATTATCGTTTTTTTGTGTTGTAACGATCTTAAGCTTAATTCCAAACATTTCGCGGTAGAGTATGCCTTTCAAATGGAAGAAGAATGGCAGCACAAAAATCAAGCCAATACCGTAGAACATTGCTGCAATAATAAACATTAACATCACGCCTAAGTAAAGCCCCGCGACCACAAAAATCTTCTTGTTGATTGCGCGAAGTGATAACAGCAACGCTTGCATTGGTGGCACCCTTTTCTCACAAATCAACAAGATAGAGTGACTAAATGCCAAGGAAAGATACAGCGACAGTAAAGGAAAAATCATACCAACCACACCTTGTAGCATTAAGCTCATGAGCGTTGCTAGGATAACAGGAATGGTGAACTGCAACCCCTTTCCAACATGGCGCAACTTAGTCTTTAGGCCAGCGACATGACTCATAGCCATCAAACTTATCCCCGCATAAATTGGGGCGCTAATCACCTCATAACTGAAATTCGCGACATAAATAGAAGACACAATATCGTTTGTGAACGACTCTGGGTTCTCAAATGTATCAAGAATAACGCTCAAATCGCCCAACTGCAGTTTTAATGCAATATAGAAAATACCTAACTGGACAAAAAGCAATACAATAATGGCAGGAGAAAATGATAAAAAGTGCTGGATGGTTGCTCGCCAAGCTTCGTTAAAAACCGCGCCAGCTTTAAGCTCGTAGTTGCCGGACAAAGCTCGCTCTACACTCCCCCCAAGATTGAAATCTTTCTCAAAATCGTCGTTCATAGTTTATCCAAGACTAACTTGTAAAATTTTGACTGGAATTCCAGTCAATTAATGTAATCGTCATTATAAAGAAATCTTTCCACATCTAACATCACAACTCACCTACAATCCTTGCAATCTCAACTGTATGGTTGATAATTAACCACTTTCAAGGTCATGAAATTGAAACAATTGTTGAACAAAGTTTAGTGCTATCAAACTGTGTCTAGATGCCAATTAATCTCATAAAAACAGTATGGTAAGGAATGATGGCTTTTTCCTGCAAAATTATTTCTGTTTCAAGATAAGAAAATGCTTTAATTTCACACTTTTGGTGATTATGATGCGCGCCTCAAAAGTGAATGGTTAGTGTCACATCAGCTGGGATAATCCCGGCTTGAACGTGGGGGAAATACAGACGTTGAACGCAAAACCGCAAGCAGGAAAGCCAGTTATTCGTTTATCTGGTATTAGTAAAAGTTTCGATGGTAAGGAAATCATCGGTAATTTAAATCTGGATGTTAATCATGGTGAATTTCTGACGATTCTCGGGCCTTCTGGTTGTGGTAAGACAACAGTTTTACGCATGATTGCAGGTTTTGAAACGGCAGATAACGGTCAAATTATTTTGGATGACCAGGATGTAACACAGGTTCCTGCAGAGCAAAGGCACGTCAACACGGTATTTCAAAGTTACGCATTGTTTCCACACATGACCGTATATGAGAATGTCGCTTTTGGCCTTCGTATGCAGAAAACGCCTACTGCGGACATTGAACCACGAGTAATGGAAGCGCTACGCATGGTGCGCCTAGAAAAAATGGCACAGCGTAAGCCTCATCAGCTTTCTGGTGGTCAGCAACAACGTATCGCCATTGCGCGTGCGGTTGTTAACAAACCAAAAGTACTGCTGCTAGATGAATCTCTATCGGCACTTGATTACAAACTGCGTAAGCAAATGCAAATCGAGCTTAAACAGCTTCAGCGTCAACTTGGTATTACCTTTATCTTCGTTACGCACGATCAGGAAGAGGCCCTATCGATGTCTGACCGCATTATTGTTATGCGCGACGGTGTTATCGAGCAGGATGGTTCTCCACGTGAGATTTACGAAGAGCCGAAGAACCTATTTGTTGCTCGCTTTATCGGTGAGATCAACGTATTCAACGCAACCATGCTAGAGCGTATCGACGAGAAACGTATCCGTGCAGAAATCGAAGGTGTCGAGTCTGTTGTTTACTACGATCAGGAAGCGCAAGCAGGTGAAAAACTGCAAGTACTACTTCGCCCAGAAGACTTACGTATCGAAGAGATCAAAGAGTCTGAAGAAAAAGGCATCGTAGGTCACGTAACAGAGCGTACCTATAAAGGTATGACGCTTGATTCCGTTATCCAATTGGATTCAGGCATGCGTGTAATGGTTAGCGAATTCTTTAACGAAGATGATCCTGATGTGGACCACTCACTTGGCCAGAAAGTCGCTATCACTTGGGTTGAGAGTTGGGAGGTAGTCCTCAATGATAAGCAAGAAGATTAATCTTCAAAACGCGATCATTACCTTAATCGTCGGTTGGTTAACACTTTTCGTGTTGGTACCAAATGTGATGATTATCGGTACGAGTTTCTTAACGCGTGATGAAGCAAACTTAATCGAAATGACATTTACTTTCGACAACTACTTACGTCTACTCGACCCCTTGTATGCGAAAGTGCTGATGCACTCGTTCTACATGGCGATTGTGGCGACGTTGTTGTGTTTAGTAATTGGTTACCCATTTGCTTACATCATAGCGAAAATGCCAGAGAAATGGCGCCCATTCATGTTGTTCTTAGTTATCGTACCTTTTTGGACAAACTCTCTTATCCGTACTTACGGCCTGAAGATTGTTCTGGGTACACAAGGTATTTTGAACAAATCATTAATGGCGATGGAAATCATCGATAAGCCATTACGTATTATGTACACCGAAACAGCAGTAATGATTGGTCTTGTGTACATCCTGCTTCCATTTATGATTCTGCCGCTTTACTCGGCAATCGAGAAGTTGGACAACACTTATATCGAGGCGGCGAAAGATCTTGGTGCGAACAAGTTCCAAACCATTACGAAAGTGATTCTACCTCTTACAATGCCTGGCATTATCGGTGGTTGTTTGTTGGTTCTGCTACCAGCACTAGGTATGTTCTACATCTCTGACCTTCTTGGTGGTGCGAAGAACCTACTGATCGGTAACGTCATTAAGAGCCAAGTATTGAACGCTCGTGACTGGCCATTTGGTGCTGCGACCAGTATCGCCCTCACCTTCGCAATGGCTGTGATGCTTTACGCTTACTACAGAGCAGGCAAACTATTGAATAAGAAAGTGGAGCTAGACTAATGGGACGCACAGTTAGATTTAGCTTTATGGCGCTGGTATATGCATTTTTGTATCTGCCGATCATCGTCTTAATTGTTAACTCATTTAATGCCAACAAATTTGGTATGAAATGGGGTGGTTTCACCACGAAATGGTACGAAACCTTAGTAAACAACGATAGCCTAATGCAAGCTGCATGGCATTCATTGAACGTAGCGGTATTCTCAGCGACAGCAGCAACCATCATTGGTAGCTTAACGGCCGTTGCCCTATTCCGTTACTCGTTCAAAGGTAAGGGTGCGGTAAACGGCATGCTGTTTGTCGTGATGATGTCTCCAGATATTGTAATGGCGATTTCATTACTTGCTCTGTTCCTGGTATTGGGCGCACAGCTTGGCTTCTTTACACTATTGATTGCTCACATCACCTTTTGTCTACCATTCGTTGTGGTAACTGTATACAGCCGCTTAAATGGCTTTGATGTGAAAATGTTGGAAGCAGCAAAAGACCTTGGTGCAAGCGAGTGGGTTATCTTGAAACAGATCATCCTTCCTCTCGCTAAACCAGCGGTTGCCGCAGGTTGGTTATTGAGCTTTACCCTGTCTTTGGACGATGTGATCATCAGTTCGTTTGTAACGGGTCCAACATACGAAATCTTGCCATTGAAGATTTACTCCATGGTTAAGGTGGGCATTTCACCGGAAGTGAACGCCCTAGCAACGGTGATGTTGATTGTTTCTTTGGTCTTGGTAGTAATTTCTCAGTTGCTAGCAAGAGAAAAAGTGAAGTAGAATCCGCACCCGTTAACATCACGAAACAGAATGGTTACATGCCATTCTGTTTTTCTATCTATCGTCCAAAATTGGACAACGTTTGGTTTGGAGCTAACGTCAATGAAAAAATGGGCTACTCTATTAGCTGGTAGTGCATGTGCGCTTTCTCTGTTCTCTGGTACAGCGACAGCGGATGATAAAGAACTAGTATTTATGAACTGGGGTCCTTACATCAACAGTAATATCCTAGAGCAATTTACTAAAGAAACTGGCATCAAAGTGATCTACTCGACTTACGAGTCGAACGAAACTTTGTATGCAAAGCTAAAAACCCATAACCAAGGTTATGACCTAGTAGTACCTTCAACGTACTTCGTGGCGAAGATGCGTGACGAAGGCATGCTACAAAAGATCGATAAGACTAAGCTGAAAAACTTCGGCAACCTAGATAAAAACTACCTAGACAAGCCTTACGATCCAAGTAACGACTACTCTATCCCACACGTTGTTGCGATTACAGGCCTAGCGGTTAACGCAGACATGTACGATCCAAACGACTTCCAAAGCTGGGCTGACCTATGGAAGCCTGAGCTTGAAGGTCAAGTAATGTTGATGGACGACACTCGTGAAGTGTTCCATATCGCTCTGCGTAAACTTGGCTACTCAGGTAACTCAAAAGACCCTAAGCAAATCGATGAAGCGTACGCTGAGCTACAAAAGTTGATGCCAAACGTTTTAGTTTTCAACTCTGACAACCCTGGCGCACCTTACATGTCTGGTGAAGTGGGCGTTGGTATGCTTTGGAACGGTAGCGCCGCAGCGGCACAAAGTGAAGGCCTAAACCTTAAACTCGTTTTTCCTAAAGAAGGCGGTATCGGCTGGGTTGATAACTTCGCTATCTCTTCTGGTGCGAAGAACGTAGAAGCCGCTCACAAGATGATCGACTTCCTACTGCGCCCAGAAATCGCAGAGCAAATCTCTCGTGATACTGGCTACCTAACGGCGGTGGAAGAATCGAATGCTAAGTTTAAAGACGTTGCCCCACTGTTCCCTTCTCAAGAAGACCTTGACCGCGTTGAATGGCAAGATGCGGTTGGTGATCTAACCGTTAAATACGAAGATTACTTCCTAAAGCTGAAAGCGGGACAATAATCTAGCTTGTGTAACAAGTCATCAACCATAGGAAAATAGGCAGCAATACGCTGCCTATTTTTGTCTTAGGCTGATATAATCGCGCGTTGCTAGGTTTATTTGTCTTGGTATCATAGATTTATCGTCTCATAACAAGGAGACAACGATATTCAAGCTAAATGAACATATTTGTGCTTACTGCGATTTGGCTCAACTTGATAACTCCAGCTAGTATTGACTTGTCCAATCGCGAAACAAAACGGAAAACAAATGAAAAGTAAATTCTACGCAAGCGCTCTATGTGCAGCGACGCTCATCGCTACCCCTGCAATGGCTGCTGATCAAGAACTGTATTTCTACAACTGGTCGGAATACATTCCAAACGAAGTTCTTGAAGACTTTACAAAAGAAACTGGAATCAAAGTTATTTACTCTACATACGAATCTAACGAGAGTATGTACGCAAAACTAAAAACTCAAGGTTCTGGTTACGACTTGGTAGTACCGTCTACCTATTTCGTCTCTAAAATGCGTAAAGAAAGCATGCTGCAACAGATCGACAAAGAGAAATTGTCTCATTTTGCCGATCTTGATACTAACTTCCTTAACAAGCCGTTCGATCCGAACAACAACTACTCTATCCCTTACATTTGGGGTGCGACAGGTATTGGTATCAATGCTGACATGCTAGACAAATCATCTGTTACGAAGTGGGATGATTTTTGGGATAGCAAGTGGGAAGGTCAACTAATGTTGATGGATGATTCTCGCGAAGTATTCCACATTGCATTGACTAAGCTTGGTTACTCACCAAACACGACTAACCCAGAAGAAATCAAAGCCGCTTACGAAGAACTGAAAAAGCTAATGCCAAACGTATTAGTATTTAACTCAGACTTTCCTGCAAACCCTTACCTTGCGGGTGAAGTTTCACTAGGCATGCTTTGGAACGGTTCTGCATACATGGCTCGTCAAGAAGGCGCGAACATCGACATCATCTGGCCAGAAAAAGGCACTATCTTCTGGATGGACAGCCTAGCAATTCCAGCTGGTGCGAAGAACGTTGACGCAGCTCATAAGATGATCGATTTCCTACTACGTCCTGAGAACGCAGCTAAGATTGCACTAGAGATTGGTTATCCTACGCCAGTTAAAACGGCACACGATCTGCTACCGAAAGAATTTGCTAATGATCCAAGCATCTTCCCACCACAAGAAGTGATGGACAGCGGTACTTGGCAAGATGAGGTTGGCGAAGCGAGCGTAATGTACGATGAGTACTTCCAAAAGCTAAAAGTGAATAACTAATTCGTTAGTTTTAAAGATATGAAAAAGCGGCTCATGAGCCGCTTTTTTGTTCTTAATGACAAGACAAAAACTCTTCCTGTTGAAGTTATTACGCTCTTTCTTTTCCTCCTAGAGCCAGTATCTCGTCAACTAATTTTGGAACCTCAACGCTTGCTTTTCCGTAGCGTTTTTCCTCAAATTCACTTTCTACCGCACTAGGTTCTAGGTTAATTTCAATGGTATGTGCGCCGTGCATTTTTGCATCATGAACAAAACCTGCTGCGGGATACACAACGCCAGAAGTCCCAATAGAAATAAACAAATCTGCTTCTTCTAATGACGCGTAGATATCACCCATTCGCAGTGGCATTTCACCAAACCAAACAATATGTGGTCGCATTTGTGAAGGGATCTGACAACAGTGACAAAGCTCGCCGGTCTTAATGTCCTCATTGTGATCTACTACTTGGTTAGATTCACTGCAGCGGGCCTTGAGCAACTCACCATGCATGTGAATCACATTCTGACTGCCTCCTCTTTCGTGAAGGTTGTCTATATTTTGAGTGATGACCGTCACTTTACCTTCTAACTCAGCCTCTAAACGACCCAATGCTTCATGCGCTGCATTAGGCTTTATCGCATTATCTTGAAGTTTCTTGCGGCGTTGGTTGTAAAAATCTTGAACAAGGTTCGGATCGCGAGCAAACCCTTCAGGCGTTGCTACATCTTCGATACGGTGATTCTCCCATAGGCCATCTTGCGCACGAAATGTTTGAATACCAGATTCGGCCGAGATACCTGCACCAGTAAGTACTACAATATTTCTATAAGGGAAATTCATAACTCATCCTTGCTGTTTTTTCATTAGCTTAACACTGAAAGAATAGCAACAGTAGTAATATGGATTAGACCATAGTCGTAATGGTCACTATTAGAATTACAATTTAAGAGGAACAGCAATGAGACAAGTATCTCTAGCGTTTATATTGCTTATGACTTTGGCAGGCTGTCAACTTACCAATGTTGAAGGCGAAGTCGATGATGTAAAGGTAAGAGTCAGCACCAATGATGATGACCATCGAGGTAATGGTAATTTCTGTCCTCCTGGCCAAGCCAAGAAAGGCAATTGCTAAAAGAGCGGCTTTATGCCGCTCCCATATTGGTCTCAATCCTCGTTGGTCGAAGATATTTTATGAATGGCTAGGTCAGCGCCATTGAATTCGTCTTCTTCTGAAAGCCTTAGTCCCATACTGGTATTAATCGCGCCGTAGACTGCAAGTGCCCCAAGCACAGCGATGGAAATGCCCAAAAGCGTTCCTAGAAGCTGAACGATAATGCTCACGCCCCCTAGCCCACCCAACGAGATTTGGCCAAAGATCCCCGCAGCAATACCACCCCAAGCGCCACATACACCGTGTAAAGGCCAGACACCTAGCACATCATCAATCCTGGTTTTGTTTTGTAGGTGGGTAAAAAGATAAACAAATAGCACGCCAGCAATCGCACCTGTCACTAAAGCACCGATAGGATGCATTAAGTCTGAGCCCGCACATACAGCAACCAAGCCAGCTAGTGGCCCGTTATGAATAAAGCCAGGGTCATTTTTACCAGCCAACAGTGACGCGACAATGCCTCCGACCATTGCCATCAATGAGTTCATAGCCACCAAGCCACTTATGCCTGACACAGTTTGAGCTGACATGACGTTGAAGCCAAACCACCCCACACATAAGATCCAAGCTCCCAAAGCCAAAAACGGAATATTCGAAGGTGCAAAGTTGGTATGCTTTCCTGCTCGAACTCTGCCTTTTCTCATGCCCAAAAACACAACGGCAACCAGCGCTATCCAGCCGCCAACACCATGTACAACGACTGAACCTGCAAAATCGTGGAAGCCATAACCAAAGGTATTTTCAAACCAAGATTGAACGCCAAAGTTTCCGTTCCAGATCATTCCTTCAAATAGTGGGTATACAATACCGACAGTGAAAAATGTTGCGATTAGAATCGGATAAAAACGAGCTCGCTCTGCGATACCACCAGAAACAATAGCAGGAATCGCTGCAGCGAAGGTCAGCAAGAAAAAGAACTTCACCAACTCGTAACCATTGCCTTGAGATAATGTCTCTGCATCAGCAAAGAAGGTGCCGCCATAAGCGACCCAGTATCCAATGAAAAAATACGCAATGGCGGAAATACCGAAATCGGCCAAGATTTTAACTAAAGCATTAACTTGGTTCTTTTGGCGCACGGTTCCTACTTCAAGAAAAGCAAAACCAGCATGCATCAAAAAGACCATGATTGCGCCAAGTAGTAAGAAAAGTGTGTCGGAACTTTGCGTGAGAGTTTGTACAGCGCCGTGTACCTGATTGGCAGTTACACTCATTATGATTGTCTCCGTTGATCTGTAGCGCACTTATCCTGTGCATCAAAGTTAGGCTCATCACCAATTTGGTGAACTTAGTTTATAGAGCGTCTAACAGAGCAATTCTCATTCCATAATTTACATTTCTAACACTTACACTTTAATTTATTGTTTTGTATGAACTTTAATAAAATTATGCATTCTTGAATGGTGCTTAACACGCTAATAAATGCACCAATGTGGTTTTAGCGCACCAACATAATGCGCACCATATAGCTCAACAAGCAGCAAACTCCCCACCATAAACATAAAAGCCACCTCATGAGAGGTGGCTTTTATACTGAATGGCTAACTAAAGGAGTTTATCGAGTGATCTTCCCTGCTTTTACTTCTTCTAGCCAACGCCCCTCGACGAGATAAGGAGGAAGCCAACCAGTTTCAACTGATAAACGGTTACCTTTGTCGTACCACATACAGGCCATGCCAAGAAGAGGGAAAGATATGAAAGTTTCTATAGAAATCAAGTCCTCTGGCTTATCGAGCCTCATTTGGTATTGCTCTTGGAACTGTAGGTTCTTAACTAATACCTCTTCAAAATCATAACCGATGTCAGTGGTAAGTGCCGCGAAGGTTTCTAAGATCCCCATCGCAATTTCCAACGCCCAGTTATCACCTTGAGCTACCGCTGCGTCCATTGCTGCAACCAGCTTATCCGGATAATCTGATGTGCGATTGTGGAACGACTGAATGACGTCTACTAGCATATAAGACAGCTCACCCGCTTTGGTAGAGCTCTGTCTCATCAAAGAAATCGGAAAGTTCGCCAACACATCCATGCTAGCTTTGTCACGGACGATGACAGAGGTAAAATAGGCATCTAGCCACATTGAAGGACAAATGAAGCCTGTTTTTAAAATACCTTCGCCTTTCCAGGTCACTTCTGGGTATCTAGGTAATTGAATACTTTGAGGTTCGTCAGGCTTCATCGCTAACTGATGATAAAACGCGCGCATTAATGACGCTTCATACAGGCAAAGTGTTCCGATTTGTTCATTTTCTATGGAGTGTGGGAACCACGAGTACCATCTCACTAGATAAAACGATTCATCACTTAAAGCAACTAAGTTTTCTCTACGAATACTGATTACCTCTTTGCGCGTATCAAGGTCTTCATCAATATCAGAACTATAGCCTTTGATTAACTCCGAGGTCAGCTTTGGATCAGCATTTCTTTCTATTTTAATTTTGTCAGACATTTTAAAACTTCCCTAAATCTACATTAAATTCTTTTACTTTAACCTTTGAAACTTTCCCTGATTCAGAGATTGGGGTTTTAGTATGTATATATCTAATTGGGCGTCCACTCCTCGAAGCGTTTCTTATTGATTTAGCTGCTTCCCACTCTGTTGTATTTCGCCCATTCCTAGACATCTTACCAACTATTGCCGCTGCATATTTAGCCGTTCCTTGCTGACATGCTTCGTTTCCTATTTTTCTACTACCCAAAGGACTGCTCCCCCCTTTGGCCTCAACAATTATAATTTCACCTGGTGGTGGCTCTTCCACCTCATAAACCATATCAAAGTCGCCCGGCTTCGAAATTGAGGTTCCAATATCTTTGGGATGAAGCAGCTTAGCATTAGGACGTTTACTCCGGACAAAGTCATCCGCGGCCAACTCACCTATTTTTGCAGACTGTTGGTTAATATTACCAATTTGAGCGTTATATCCCTCTTCGCCAGATCGAGCGTCCATTGCCTCTTGACGCTCTTTCAAGCATTCATCAATTTTTGCTTTGTTTCTTTCTGTTAGCTCATAATCACTCGTATTGAGTTCAGAGTTTTCTTTATACTCTGCTTTATTTAGCACAAGATCTTCAGTAAAGATCGTGCAACCTTCTTCCCCGCCAACTTTCTCTGAGTCAAAAACATGCGCATTGACAAACTCCTCAATCCCAACAACATACTGCACTTCGTGTCGGCTGCCATCTGAATGATTGATATGACGATAAAAAGTAATCTCGTTTCTTTCGCAATCAATACGGTCTAAATCGTATTCATATCGAATATGATTTTTACCTTTGGGTTTTCGGATTTTGACTTGCGAGCGAACGCCATCTTCTCCGACGGATGATTCTTTTGCTGCCTCTAAAATCTGATCGCAAACCTCTTGGGGGACATCGCTTTGCGCCTGATACTCTGCCAACATTTGACCCAAGCGTTTTAGCCCTTCTTCACAAAGGAAACCTGTTGGATCAATCCACTGGATAGGGTTGACTGCATATTGGTAATGATTAATACCACCAGCAATAGATATCGGATCTTGTTGGATAAAACATCCTAGTTTAGGATCGTAATACCGAGCGAGGTTGTAATGTAAGTTGGTTTCTTGATCGAAGTACTGTCCTTGAAAACGCAGTGGATTTACTACTTTTTCAATATGTACATGAGCAAAGCCGTGAGCATCGTAGCTGGCACTCCATACAACATTCCCCTCGTAATCGATCAGTCGCTCTGGTTTACCAACTTGATCGCACTGGTACCAATAAATAACGTCATTTTCTAGCAGTGCCACTGGCGTGTAGGTTTCTGGTTGATATAGGTACCAACGGAAAGCACCTGAAGAGCGTTCACCAATTAAACGTTCACCTTCCCACAAGAACTCTGTAACGCCTTTTTGTGTAATTTTTTTCGTTCTGCGCCCTAATGCATCATATTCATATTGACTGATACCATCGTCGGTGTGAACTTCAATGAGCTGATTTAGCGCATCAAATACGCGAGTCTGAACGTGTCCTTGCCCCTCACGTTTTGTCTGGTTTCCTTGCGAGTCATATTTGAACCGTACATCATCGTGTACTTCAATACGATCAGCGAATACCTCTGAAGATGGCAAAGTAGGATTGCCAAAACTATCGTATTCAAACTTAGTCACTTCTCCGGAAGCATTGACTCGTTTAAGTTGCCCTAAGGCATCGTACTGATAGTGTGTTGCTCCTGCCGTATTATCAATGATTGATGAAATACGGTTTTGCGCATTGTAAACGTACTTTTTCTCTCTATCAGGCCAATGTTGTTCGACCAAACGACCAACACCATCATAAATGATGCGCTCATTAAAATGTGCCGTTTCAATTTGGGAAACTCGTCCCATTTCATCGTAATGAAATTTGATTTGAGGTAAATCTAGGTTTCCAAACCGAATCGCTGAAAAACGCCCATATCGATCGTAAGAGAAGTTCAGCTCCGTATTATCTGGCAGTACCTGAGATACGCGTTGGCCAACTCTGTTAAACTCCTGCGCTATCTCAAACTGACCTTGAATGCGCTTTGTTAAATGCCCGAATGAAGAGTATTGGTATTGCAATGTGTGATGGCGATTGGATGCGAAAGTAAGTCGACCACCAAGCGTATAATTGAAGTGGTTCTCTACAATACTGCTACCATTTCCTGCTTTGACGTGCTTGAGATAACCCGCAGCGTCATAGCGGTACAGCACGGTCCTATCGGCGACTTGCTTACGATGGATGCGCCCCATATCGTCATAATCAAATTGGCTGTGTAGATTATCAAACCCAACAGTTCCTGATAGCTGGCCTTCATCGTCATACAGGAATTCGAACTCTAAGCCGTCACTCCGAACTAATTTAGTCAGGTTACGTTGTTGATCGTATTCGTAAGAAATATGGCTGCCATCGGGAAAGATGACTGCTTCTTGTTGCGCGAGTGCTCCCCATTGATACGAGGTAATGCCTGCTGGCGTTCGAATCTGAGCAACACGACTGTGCTCATCGTAAGAATATTCTTCGCTATAACCGACTTTGTCTTCGTCGTTAAAATAACGAACTGATGTACGCCTGCCAAATTGATCATAAGCGAGTTGAGCAATACACCCATCGGGATAAGCAACGCCATTCACTAAATCTTCTTCATTGTAGCTATAACGAAGTAATGTACCGTCTATTTCATTCGCGATAAGTCTTTGTTGTTCATCCCACCACCACTGACTTTTCTTACCATCTTCAGACTCTTTTTTGACGACTTGACCGTGTTTATCGTAATCATATTCCGTGACACAGCCGAACTGATCGGTATCCCAAACTCTTTGACCGAGGCTATTGTAGTAAGCCTTCTCGATATCCCCGTCAGGTGAAACCGTTTTAACTAACTTACCTAAGCCGTCATAACCATATTGAATTTCTTTGCCAGAGGAATGAAACTTAGAAACTAATTGACCATGCTGATTATATTGATAATTGACCGTTGACTGATCAGGATAGATAGCTTGTGCTTTTCGTCCTAATTCATCATATTGCCATCGCCAAGTTCTACCTGTGGGGCTTATTTTCTCAAGTAGGTTACCCTGCTCGTCATGCAAGAAAGACCATTGATGATCTAACGAGTCAGAATAAGAAGAGTGATTTCCTTGATAATGGAAGCGATAGTCATAAATTCCTGCGTCCCCAACGTTCCTGATGCATTTCGCGTTAGCACCTTCGCCATCCCATTCAAAATAATGAGTAAAGCCAGTTGGTCGTACACGCTTAACAATTAAATGGCCGCGGTATTGATACTGTTCCTTCAAGCCCAAATGATTAGTTGCACTGACCAAATCATCGTGCTCATCATAGGTATAAGTTGTCAGAACTTTTTGGGACTTTGCATTAAGCAGTTCTACAAGGCGTCCTTGCTTATCATATTGACATTCAAGAACCGGACGCTTGTTATATGCGATCTCGATCAATCGATGGTTTCGAGAATACTGCAATTGAAACGTTGAAAACGTGCCATTTCTAACTTGTTTAACAAGCCAACGATCATCTTTTTGCTCAAACCTATATTGATGCCCACTAGCGAGCGTCACGATCCGAGTTGCTGAATTTAGGAAATAACAGCTCGCACCAGCGTATATCTGGTAACTTGTCGCTCCAATATCTACTGGCTCAAATTCTGTGATATCTGCCTTATCGTCAACAAACTCCCAAGCGATAACATTGTCTTTCTCGTTCGTCTTTTCGCGTAATTCAAACTGAAATGCATGTCGCCAACCAAAGCCCATTCCATGATTTACATCCGACTGCGAAGAGCGGTAAGTACGCTGCCAAGTAGTACCTTGTTGTAGCTCGATATCATAGAGTTCGAGAATTTCTTCACCCGTCACAAGTGATACAGGATCACCGGCTTTCTCATGTTTTTCGCTGCTTTGTTGCTGAGGCTTGGCGGATGCGGCACTTCTGCCACTCTTTTTATTCGACTTCCCCTTTCCCTTCGATGGTTTTGCATTGACGGTATTTTGAGTCGGTGGAGGCGTAACCGCCGACGAGAGTGCGTAGTTTTCGCCGGTAGGTACAATTCGAGCGACATGCAAGTCACCGTTCACCAAAGCATTGGCAAACGTTGAATTATAGTGTTGGGAAGTAAGCTCACCGTCAGGTATGTTTGGCTTGAATTGACCAATCGCATAGAACAAGTCCTCGACAGAGCGAAGGTCAAGCTCACCAAAGCTCTCAAGAAACTCTATTGCCTCTTGTTCGGTCACGAATGTTTTAGGTTCGCCGTTAGTAAGTAACTGACCAGAGAAGTGATAACTTTCACCAAAGCGATTCGTGATAGGAATGACGAATTGAGGGATCATAGCCGTAACGTGTTTGTCCTTTTCTTACCTTGCCGCATCATTTAATGCTCGTTTCGCTCTTTTTATTTGTGAGAGCAAGATGCCTTAATCAAACATCCTCCGATAGAGATTCCTCTGTATGCGTAGACTGAATGTATTGATGGCAATTTTCACGTATGCAACTCTTTGAATTTCTGAGCGCAGCGTACTTTAACGGGACGATGAATCCTGAGTAAATGAACAATAGCGTGAGTGAGACTAATGTCTCATCGTGACGCGATTTTTTTACATGTTTCTTACTTAACTATGATTTTCTGCCCAGTTACGTAAATTCACTCAATAAGTTGCATCAAGTATCACCACTGCGACTCAACGCTTCATATTTGAGACAAAACAGCAACAAAAAACCGCCTATTACGGCGGTTTTGCTTAAAGAATACTGATTAAAGGTTTGGACCTGTCGATGGTCTGTGTGGTTGGTTATTGAGTAGTTGCTGCATCCCTTGAAACATTCGCATAAACCACACCAAGATGGCTAATGCAGCAAACACCATCCCTACCCAAGGAATAAAGTAAGCGATGGTTTCAAGCAAAGTACTATGCAACCAATAATCACTCACGCCAACGAGTACACCATTAGAAGTCGCGACGGTGACGATCAACACAACAAAAAACGTCAGGTAGAGAAAGAAGGTGCGAATTAAACCGTAGTAATGAGAAATCACTACGTCGCTGTCTTCTCCCTTATCTAATCGGTAACCCGCATAGATAATTGCGATAACGCCTGAGATCAGAAACGTAAACGGGGTCAGACAGCTCAGGATGTACGCAACCCAAATCCCGTTATGAGGTTTGTTCATTCGCTTTCGCTCCTTTTACTTCCGTTTGTGCCGTATCTGTTTCGCCCATTGCTTCTTTGGATTTCACTTCTTCATACCAAAGATCGTGATGCTCTTTCGCCCATGTTTCATCAACTTCACCTGTCACCATGCCTTCTAGCGCACCTTCCATACCGAATAGACCAATATAGATGTGGAAGATAAAGCCACAGATTAGAATCAGCGCCGAAATCGCATGAACTAAGTTAGAAAGCTCCATGTCACGGCGAGTTTGGCCAAAGATAGGAAAGTCCAGAACTAAGCCACTCACTGCCGCGATAGCACCAAAGAAGATTAACAACCAATAGATTGCCTTCTCACCACCGTTTGAGAAACCAGCTGACGGATGTGTGCCTTTGTGTTTACCAACCATGCCGCCCATTTTCATAAACCAACGAACATCTGTCATGTTTGGAATCGACTTGCGCCACCATTTAAAGAGCACGAGCATCAGTAAAATGAAGAACAATGGTCCCATGTAATTGTGGTACTGCTTCGCCAACATGACGATAAAGCCCCAGAACTCAGTAGGAACGTACGGTTTTAAGAAGTGCTTACCGTAAACCAGCATCAAACCACTGAATGCCAACGTTAAGAATGTAAACGCCATACTCCAGTGAAGCGCGCGGTCTAAACGAGACCAACGCTTTATCTTTTTGCCTGTACGAGGCTTACTTAGCATCAAAGGGCCAACAAATACGTAAGCCATGATAACCATCGCTATACTGCCGAAAATCGCGACAGCACCAGCAGGAGACATCCATTTCTCTTTTAGAATGTACCAAGTCTCACCGGGTTTACTGATCAATACGCCATGTTCTGGCGATTGAGACGTGGTGTAGCCTTCTTGCCCCTCTCTGACTTCGCGCCAATAGTCTGCCCCGGCGAGTTGCGTGATCTCCTGTTGAATAACTTTAGAAGATTGTTCCTCTGCTGAAGCAGGCATTGCAAAAGTCAGCAGCAATGCCGTCATCATTGACAGCATTGCTAGAGATGCACGTTTAAGCGTGTTTAACATGTGCCTCTCCTTACTTAGCTTTTCGTCGCATCGTAAGAAAGATCGTTTCCGTCTGTCCAACCTGCGTTTTTCGCGCCGCGTTCTACCACACGTTGACGGAAAATGTCAGAGACTTTCTCTGCGTCACCCGCAAGCAGCGCTTTGGTTGAACAAAGCGATGCACACATCGGTAACTTGCCTTCTGCGATACGGTTCGCACCGTATTTTTGGCGCTCTTCCTCAGAGCCAGGCTCTGTTTCTGGGCCGCCTGCACAGAAAGTACATTTATCCATTTTGCCACGTTCGCCAAACGCTTCTTGTTTAGGGAACTGAGGTGCGCCAAACGGACAAGCAAACAAACAGTAACCACAACCGATACACAGATCTTTATTGTGAAGAACGATGCCGTCTTCGGTATGCTCGAAACAATCAGCTGGACAAACTGCCATACAAGGCGCATCGGTACAGTGCATACAAGCAACAGAGATAGAGTTTTCACCAGCTTCACCGTCGTTTAGTGTTACCACGCGGCGACGTTGAATGCCCCATTCAAGCGCATCGTCGTTTTCGTTCTTACATGCAGTAACACAGCCGTTACACTCGATACAGCGTTTGGTGTCACATAGAAATTTCATTCGTGCCATTGTCTGACTCCTTACGCTTTACGAATGTTACATAGGGTTACTTTGGTTTCCTGCATCAAGGTAACCGGGTCGTAACCGTAAGTGGTTGCCGTGTTAGCCGATTCGCCAACAACGTAAGGCTGTGTACCTTCTGGGTATTTAGGACGTAGGTCTTCACCTTCGAACTTACCGCCAAAGTGGAATGGAATGAACGCCAAGCCAGGTTTCACACGACGTGTAACCATCGCTTTCACCTTGATTCGTCCCTTCTCTGCACCTTCAACCCAAACATCATCACCATCTCTAAAGCCAAGATCGTTCGCGTCTTTCGGGTTTACTTCAACAAACATTTCTTGTTGAAGCTCGGCAAGCCAAGGGTTTGAACGCGTCTCTTCACCACCACCTTCGTATTCGACCAGACGGCCAGAAGTCAGAACGATTGGGTACTCGCCCGATTTGTCTTGCTCTTGAATTGATTTATACAACGTAGGAACACGGAAGATTGCATCTTTGTCATCCCAAGTTGGGTAATCCGTTACAAGGTCACGACGTGGTGTGTACAGTGGTTCACGATGCAGTGGTACGCGGTCTGGGAACGTCCAAACAATCGCACGCGCTTTCGCGTTACCAAATGGGATACAACCGTGCTTGATCGCGACACGCTGAATACCGCCAGAAAGGTCAGTCTTCCAGTTTTTACCCTCTGCTGCCACTTTCTCTTCAGCAGTTAGGTCGTCCCACCAACCAAGTTGTTTCAACAACTTGTCAGTGAACTCTGGGTAACCGTCTTTGATTTCACAGCCTTTCGAATAACTGTCTTCTGCAAGAAGGCTCTTGCCTTCGAATTCCACACCAAAGCGCGTACGGAAGTTACCGCCACCTTCTGCAACCGTCTTAGACGTATCGTACAGAATGTGTGTGCCTGGGTGTTTCATTTCCGGTGTACCCCAACATGGCCAAGGTAGACCGTAGGTTTCACCGTTGACAGGGCCACCTTCCGCTTCTAATGTGGTTTTGTGGAACGTATGCCAGTTTTGTTGGTGCGCTTTCAAACGCTCTGGGCTTTGGCCTGTGTAACCAATCGTCCACATGCCTTTGTTGAATTCACGCGTTAGGTCTTCAATCACCGGCTGGTTGTTTTCAACACGGATGTTTTTGAACAGAAGATCGGAATAGCCCAGTTTCTTCGAAAGCAGGTACATGATTTCATGGTCTGGTTTTGATTCGAACAAAGGTTCAATCACCTGATCACGCCATTGTAGAGAGCGGTTAGAAGCGGTAACACTGCCGTATGTTTCAAACTGCGTTGTTGCAGGAAGCAAGTAAACGCCGTCGGTACGGTCGTTCATTACCGCAGCAACAGTTGGGTATGGGTCCACAATCACCATCATGTCCAACTTCTGCATCGCTTTTTTCATCTCAACACCACGTGTTTGAGAGTTCACTGCATGACCCCAGTAGAACATTGCACGGATGTTTTCGCGTTGACGAATGTTGTCTTTGTTTTCCAGTACGCCATCCACCCAACGAGATACAGGAATACCTGCACTATTCATTGGTTTTTGACCACCGTAAGCGTTGTCATCGAAACGACCTTTAATCCATTCGTAATCGATTTCCCACACTTTTGACCAGTGACGCCAAGCACCTTCAGAAAGGCCGTAGTAACCCGGTAGCGTGTCAGAAAGTACGCCTAGGTCGGTCGCGCCTTGTACGTTATCGTGACCACGGAAGATGTTTGCGCCGCCGCCTGATTTACCAATGTTACCAAGCGCTAGCTCAAGCACACAGTAAGCACGTGTGTTGTTGTTACCAGTAGTATGCTGAGTACCACCCATACACCAAACAATACAGCCTGGGCGATTTTCAGAAAGCAGTTTTGCTGTTTGGTAAACGTCTTCTTCGCTTACGCCTGTTACACGCTCAACTTCTGCTGGCGTCCACTTCGCTACTTCAGCACGGATTTCATCCATACCGAATACACGTTGACGGATGAATTCTTTATCTTCCCATTGGTTTTCGAAGATGTGCCACAACACACCCCAAATGAATGCTACGTCAGAACCAGGACGAAGTGAGACATAGTGATCCGATTTTGCTGCCGTACGCGTACGACGAGGATCCGCTACGACGATCTTACAGTTGTTCTTCTCTTTCGCGATCAGAATGTGCTGCATCGCTACTGGGTGTGCTTCAGCTGGGTTTGAACCAATGAACAGCATCGACTTACAGTTGTGCATGTCATTGAAAGAGTTGGTCATCGCACCGTAACCCCAAGTGTTCGCTACACCCGCCACGGTTGTTGAGTGACAAATACGCGCTTGGTGGTCAACGTTGTTAGTGCCCCAAAGTGATGCCATTTTGCGGAACAAGTACGCTTGTTCGTTGCTGTGCTTTGCGCTTCCCAAGAAGTAAACCGAATCAGGGCCAGACTCTTTGCGGATGTCCATCACCTTGTTACCGATTTCTTCGATCGCTTGATCCCAAGAAAGCTTTTTCCACTTACCGTTTTCAAGCTTCATTGGGTATTTAAGACGGCGCTCACCGTGACCATGTTCACGCAATGCTGCGCCTTTTGCACAGTGACCACCGGCGTTAAATGGGTGGTCGAATGCAGGCTCTTGCCCCGTCCAAACACCATTTTGAACTTCTGCGTAAATACCACAACCCACTGAACAGTGAGAACAGATAGTACGTTTTACTTCTGTTTTCGCTTCTGGATCGACTGATTTTGCTTGCGCTTTTTTCATCATTCCCGGTGCGAATAGACTAGCACCAACCACTGCGCCACCAGCGGCAAGCGAAGTGTTTTTCATGAATGCACGACGAGATACGCCAAGCTGGTTCGTTTCTTTGCTCACACTGTCGGAGCGTTTGACAAGTTTCATCCGTTATCTCCTAAAGTGTGTCGTAGTAATCGCGAATGTGTTGAGTTTCACGATACCCTTTCTTCTTCACGTCTTTTTCAGAAGGCTCAACCGTTTCTGAAGCAACGGCCACTTTTGTGGTTCCCGCAACAACAGCACCAGCAACGGCAGCGGTTGTGAAGCCTTTTAGGAGATCCCTACGGCTTGTGTTTATTTCTTTATTATCTTTCATCATTGCTTCCTTACCTTACGGTAGATCTTTGGAGACTCATGCCCCTCTATCGATATGACCAAGTACTGCTCGATTACTCGTAATCAGTGACGTTTTTCACATCAATTTTTAATTTGCTCTTACTGCTTTTGGTGTTCACGCTAAAGCGCACTTGCTCTAACGTTAAAAACGCATCGCAAAGCTGCGCAGCTGGCTTGTAGAAGTTCACGCTTTCTGCATTCTCTAGTTGGCGCGTAAAAGATTGGAACCAAGGGGCGATGTGTTTGTTAAACACCGCTTGTTGAAGTTCTTCCTCTTCACCTGTCAGCATTGCCATCACTTCGCACAGTGCAGAAATATGGTCTTCAGGCTCTTTCACGTTCTCTTCTCGTTCGATGCCTAAAAGATCCAAATCGCGACGAATTTCCGCTAACGGTTTTTCCATCATCGAGCCAGTGCGATGCCAAGATCCGAATGGCACAACTTCACCACGTCCAATGCCAATAAACAGATCTTGATATTCTTCTTCTAACGCTTCTCGCTGCGCTTCGTTCGCGGCTTGTTGCAGTGCGAGCCAAGCTTTTTGCATCGCGCTCTCAGACGGTTCAATTTCTAGCGATTTCAGGAACGCCAGCATTTCATCACTAGGCGCACTACGAAAAAGTGCAGATAGAACGAGATAAATGTCTGTTCTCAGTGTTTGTTCTTGTTGTGTGTCCACTGCGAGCTCCTAGTATTTCAGTTGTTTCATTGGGTCTTCTGCCATCGACTCAAACATGTCGATCACACGGCAGTCTTCACACATCGCGATACGATTGATCGCCGCTTCATCAGAGAAATAAGAGTGACCGCGTAACTTGTTTTGTAGCATGTCTATCATCGATTGCGGAGCAAAAGGCTTGTGACAACGAATGCACTCGGCTGCCTTTTCTTCATGAATCACAACCGCTTTCTGGCGTTCTTCTTTCACCCAGTTCATACGAGGAGTAAGCGTCAGCACTTTCTCTGGACACGCTTTCTCGCACAGCCCACATTGAATGCAGTCTTGCTCGACGAATTTAAGCGACGGAGATCGACCGTCCGTATGCAATGCACGTGTTGGACACACCGCCACACAGCTCATACACAACGTACAACCTTTACTTTCACAAGAGACTGTGCCGTAAGGTGCGTTCGCTGGAAGTTCAACAATGTTCTCAACTGGAATACGTGATGCGGACAACGCATCCAACGCCGTAAATAGACGCTGACGTTTGTTACCTTGCAAATCACCTAATGCCAAATCAAAAGACTCAGTACAAAGTGTCGGAGCACCTTCACGTAGTGACTCTAGATACAGAATGTCGATGGTTTCTTTGGCGATACCAAGCTGACCGAGCAGCTCTTGAGCAATACCTACTTCGCTATTAAGCACACGAATAATGGTTTGAGGCATAAAACGTGAAGCCGCAAACAGCACCTGAGTAGCACCATTCACAAGCGCGGCGAACCAAGTATCAATACCAACCGAAGGCAGTTCTTCCACCACAATTGGAATCACATTATCTGGCAGTGCTTTTAGTGCCATCACGTTGTAGCTCTCGTGGCGAAAACTGCAAATCAATACGATAGGATCTAAACCACCCGCTTGCTCATAGTTGGCGAGCGTACGTTCAATAAACTTTTGCGTATCTTCAGGGTTTGGCAGTGCGTAATGAATCGCTTCTGTCGGACACGCTGTAGCACAAGTACCCACGCCTTGACATAGGTATGGGTTGATCTCGATGCGATGGCCCGTTTTGTCGCTGCCTTCACTCGATAGTGCCCCTGCCGGACAAGCATCCACACACCGTTCGCAACCTTTTACGCCACGAGAGCTGTGTGCACATAAATCGGTATCTAAACGGAAGAATTTCGGTTTATCGAACGTCCCCATTAAGGTTGGAATCTCTTCCAACGCTTCAGCCAGTTTCGGATAGCCACGACCTACTGGGTAGTAGCCCGGTACTGGGACTTCTTCCGACATGCAGCTGTTAAGGCAAAGATCGAGTACGATATCGAAACAATCGCTATTGATCGCGACCTTGGCAAGATTGTTGGTCGAACCATGATTTTCAATCAGAACTTCAAACGTACCTAAGAACCCTGAAACCTGAACCGAATTGGCGTAATAAAGCTCGGGATTTGTGCCCTTTTCGCCATCGGTAGAAAGCAGCGTTAGGCTGTTCATTTGCGACAATTGCGCTGCCGCACTTTCGATGATTGCTGTTGGGCCCACAATCAAAGTATTACCGCCGCTTTCATAGCTTACGGTTGGTGGAATAAGATTGGTCAACTCTACGGTATTTTCGAAAGCGTACAGCCTCGCTTTACCGTTATTGGAAGTTGCTTGTTCTAATAATTGTTTCAGCATTGCTCAATTCCATTTATGAACATGGATAGTCTTTTCCATCTCTTAGTGTAGTTAGCGCCGGAGATTCTGCTGATTAACTTATCAATGAGCATTCTTATTCCGCCATCTATAGGCGATGAATACTACGCAGTGCGTCCGTGCTAACTTCAACCAGATTGGTATTGAGCAACAAATAGCAAATGTCATGCCAATAAAATATCAATTAAAATTCAACCAGTTAGATATTTTACTGACAAATAGTAGGGATAAAAAAACCGGTTGAGACATTTTGTCCCAGCCGGTTCATTGAGTGTTTAGTCAAAATGTACCTATTCTTTGTGTGGTATATTTTGTCTCACCTCGTTAGGCGGTGATTCCTCAGCAAAAGTATCACTTTCACCAGATACTGTATTTATATACAGTTCATTTTCATCTTGGGTAATTCCGGCACTTTTTTCGGCATTTGGTTCTGCTTCTTCAACCACTTCAGATGCGATATCGTCAGCGTTAAGTTCAGATCCTTGCGTCGTTGCAGCGTCTGGTTCTTCTTCCACTTTTTCTTTAACCCAATCACGCAGCGTCTCTGCGACGTCTTTAGAAAGTGACTTTAAGTTACTGTAATCATCATCGTAATCGTCTAGGCCATCACGCACGTTAAATTCTTCGGACAAGAACATTTTGCGCAGCGCGGCTTTCTTAACGCTTTCTGAAGCTTCAGAAACCAGCAGTTGCGCCACAGACATGTCTTCGGGCTTTTCAGTCTCTACACTCGCGGTAATGTCTGGTGACTGACTAACCTCGTTGACGTTCAAAGCGCCTGAGCTTTCGTCAGCGTTTGAAAGCGCTGTGACACTATCTTCGGATTGCTCCGTCTCTGCTATCGGCGTGATCTCTTCATCATGTTGGGAAGATTCTTCTAATTTACGTTTCGACCAACGGCTTAAAAAACTAGTTGCCATTTGCTCTGCCCGCTCCTTTGCGTTTCTTACGTCTTACTTCTAACAACTCACCGTGGCGACCAATAAAGGCTTCCATCCAAGCCTGAACGGCTAACGGCATATCGTTGGATAGTACAAGGTTGTCGCCATCCATATATTGCGCCGCGACAGATTGTGAAGCCGTTAGTAGCTGTATCGCTGGTTTTTCACCAGACTCGACGTTATCCATCACTAAAAAAAGTTTAGGTTGCTGAGAGCTTAAGTTAAAGCGGTAGTCTGTACGCTCGTCTTTGTGCAATTGCAACAGACAAACATCTGGAGTCTCTTCCGTCGGATTTAGCGCAAATCCCGTCAACTGCCATTGGGTTGTCACCCAAATCCCTGTACTGATCTCATGCTCAACAAGCTCTACGCCAATTGGCCATGCGTCTTCAGTCTTCTCGTAATTGTTCTCGAAATCTTTCTTATCCGACATAACTCACCCAGTTTTTCTATTTTGGTCTGAAAACTCACAGGACATTTTGACCTTGGCTTTCAACCATTTCATCGCTACAAAGCAATAACCGCGCCAAATCAATCCTATACACAGCGCTATACTCAAGTACCAAAGTAGTTGAAACTCAAATTTATTGATGTGTCATTACTGCGATATCGCAGTTTTAATGCATTGTTGACATAAAACCTCGCAATTTTTATGGGAACCGCTATTTTGGAACGAGATTTGCTTTGCTAACCACTTAGCAAGCTAAATGCGTAGCAACCTAACGCTCTTAATCACTAGGACACGACTGTGCTGAAACCAAATATTATTAAAACCAGTGAAAATCCCCTGCAAACCATTGAAGTCGATGTGTACGACGAGTACGGCGAAAAGCTCACGAAGCAAATCGCTTGCGAGCGTCCTCTTACGGTCATGCTGAACTGGAAAGAAGTGGTCACGCTCATGACGCTAGGTTCGCGTCCAGAAGCGCTAGTACTCGGTTATTTAAAAAACCAAAGCTTCCTGTCCGATCCAGCCGCGATCGAATCCGTTATTATTGACTGGGAAACGCATTCCGCAGCGGTGATTACTAAAGAAAACACTGAACACTTAGAAGGCGCCCTGAAAAAGAAAACCGTCACCTCAGGTTGTGGCCAAGGCACTATGTATGGCAACGTGATGAAGCAGCTTGAAAATTATCAAGTGCCTCAAGTTTCTCTTAAGCAGTCAGAAATTTATTCTGCGCTGGAAGCGTTAACTCATTACAACGACACCTACAAAAAAGCGGGCGCAGTACACGGCTGTGCGGTTTGCAAAGGTAATGAAGTGTTGTCATTTGTGGAAGATGTCGGCCGTCACAACGCAGTGGATACACTTGCAGGTGAGATGTGGCTCAAAGAAGAAACAGGTGAAGATAAAATTTTCTACACAACTGGTCGCCTTACATCAGAGATGGTGATTAAAGTGGCTCAAATGGGCATTCCTGTTCTGCTTTCTCGCTCTGGCGTTACTCAAATGGGGTTAGATCTAGCGAAGCAATTTGGTATTACGACCATTGCGCGTGCGAAAGGTTTGCGCTTCCAAGTGTTTACAGGAGCCGACAAGGTTGAATTTGATGTAAAAGGCAACCAATAACACCTTTTCAGTGTAAACTAAAACCAATAATGCGGATTCACAGAGGATGTGGACTATGAATAATGACCAATTGTGGAATTTTCTGCTTACGCCCAGCGGTATCATGCTTTCTATGATTATTACCTTTGGCGTGGTCGGGCTCTATGCGTATATAACCGGTCAGTTTAAGGATTAAGGCCAAATATCAAAAAAGCCTCGCTAAATAGCGAGGCTTTTGCTTTTTAAACGCTTTGCGAGTAATTACGCGTCAACGCCGCGAGATTTTAGGAACTCAGAGTAAGTGCCTTTAAAGTCTGTGATTTTACCATCGCGGATTTCGATAATACGCGTTGCTAACGAGTCTACGAATACACGGTCGTGAGAGACGAAGAACAACGTGCCTTTGTATTGCTCAAGCGCCGTATTCAAAGATTCAATTGATTCCATGTCCATGTGGTTGGTTGGTTCGTCCATTAGCAGCATGTTTGGCTTGTGCATCATTAACTTACCAAGCAGCATACGACCTTGCTCACCACCAGACAGTACTTTTACTGACTTCTTAATGTCATCTTGACCAAATAGCATACGACCAAGGAAACCACGAACGACTTGCTCGTCATCACCTTCTTGACGCCATTGACCCATCCAATCCGTTAGATTCATGTCTTCTGCAAAGTCATGCGCGTGGTCTTGCGCGTAGTAACCGATGTTTGCATTTTCAGACCATTTGAACTCACCAGCACGCGGTTCAAGTACACCAGCAAGCGTGTTTAGAAGTGTTGTTTTACCCACACCATTTTCACCGATGATCGCAACGCGCTCTCCCACTTCAAAAATTGCATTGAAGTCTGAGAACAAGTCCTCTTCAAAACCTTGGCTCAGGTTTTCTACAATCAGAGCGTTACGGAACAACTCTTTAGACTGTTCAAAACGAATGAATGGGTTTTGACGGCTAGACGCTTTCACTTCGTCCAGTTTGATCTTGTCGATTTGCTTCGCACGAGATGTCGCTTGTTTTGCTTTCGATGCGTTTGCAGAGAAACGCGCAACGAAAGTTTGTAGCTCAGCGATTTGTGCTTTCTTCTTAGCGTTGTCGTTTAGTAGACGTTCGCGGGCTTGAGAAGCCGCCGTCATGTACTCGTCGTAGTTACCAGGGTAAACGCGTAGCTCACCGTAGTCCAAGTCAGCCATGTGTGTACATACTGAGTTTAGGAAGTGACGGTCGTGCGAAATGATGATCATTGTGCAGTTACGCGCGTTTAGCGTATCTTCCAACCAACGAATTGTGTCCATGTCCAAGTTGTTGGTTGGTTCGTCAAGAAGCATCACATCTGGGTCTGCGAATAGAACCTGCGCTAGAAGCACACGAAGTTTCCAGCCTGGTGCTACTTCACTCATTAGACCGAAGTGTTGCTCCATTGGGATACCTACAGCAAGAAGAAGCTCGCCCGCTTTGGCTTCTGCCATGTAGCCGTCCATTTCAGCAAACTGAACTTCTAAGTCAGCCACTTTCATGCCGTCTTCTTCGCTCATTTCAGCAAGTGAGTAGATGCGGTCACGCTCTTTCTTCACTTCCCATAGTTCTTTATGACCCATGATGACGGTATCGATTACCGTAAATTCTTCGTAAGCGAACTGATCCTGGTTCAGTTTTGCAACGCGCTCGTTTGGATCGTAGCTTACGTTACCGCTGGTTTGCTCAAGCTCGCCGCTGAGGATCTTCATAAAGGTTGATTTACCACAACCGTTAGCTCCAATTAAGCCATAGCGATTGCCTTCGCCGAACTTAACTGAAATGTTTTCGAATAGCGGCTTAGCGCCGAATTGTTGAGTAATATTCGCTGTGGAGATCAAAACCTTTACCTTAGCAATTGGGGTGTATTTAGAAAAACCGGGCAACGGTACTTGTTCATGCTACATACTGCAAGTGTTGTTTTTATTAATTCACTCCAAGTGAAATCATTGTAAGGTTTCTAAGAAGCAAAAGCGTAAACATAAATGCGTCATCAAATACAAAAAAGAGCCACTATCGTCAGTGGCTCTTTTTCCATTAATACTTCAAAAAAGTGACTAAGCGATGTTCGTCACCTCTAGGATCAGTTCGGCTTTTTTAGGTAAATAAATACTGAATTTACTGCCTTTTCCCCATTCAGACTCTGCTTTTAACTCACCACCCGTTTGGCTGAGAATACTTTGGGAGACCGATAGCCCTAACCCTGTGCCTTCTCGTTTCGTTGTGTAAAATGGCGAGAAGATTCGACTCAAGTTTTCTGGTTTAATACCGCAGCCCTCATCGATAACATGAATCGCGGCTCCTTTCACTTCGCCCTCTTCAATCCAGTCTTCACTGACTACTGTTAATGTTCCTTTACCGCTCATTGCGTGAATGGCGTTCATTTGCAGGTTAACTAAGATTTGTAGCAAATGATGGCGGTTTATCTCAACTGACGTATGTGCTTGTAGATCAGTCACAAACTCGACGTCGCGTTTCTTGGTGCCCGTTTTAACCAAGGTGATACTTTCATCAATGATAGGATTGACATGTTGCCAAGTGATTTCATCTTGAACACCACCTTGGCGACTGTATTGCAATAAACTGCGCGTGATATTGCGGATACGATCAATTTGCGCGTGAATCGCATCAATCTCCTCTTGTACTCGACTTGCATCGTCACCCAATTCAAAATGGATCAATTCTACGTTGCCAAGAATCACGGCGGTTGGGTTATTAATTTCGTGAGCAATCCCCGCGGTGAGTTCTCCCAATGCTGCCAGTTTTTCATGAACAACGAGTTTGTCGCGAGTTTGGTTAAGCAATTGAATATGCAGCTCAAGATCTTGGGTTTTTTCTCTCAGGCTTGCCGTACGCTCTTGAACTTTGCATTCAAGTTGAGCTGCGGAGTTTTTCAATTCAATTTTGCGCTCTTCTAGCGCGTCTAACATATCATCAAACTGTCTGGCTAACTGCGCAAGTTCATGATCGGCATCTAATCCTAACGGGCCAATCCGTTTTTCTTTACCTTGTTGGACCTGCTTCACCACTTTATGAATGCGTTCGATCGGTCGAAACAGATCATAAGAACCGCGATATACCATCACGCCGGAAACCAGCAATAACATAACCGTAATCAAGCTGATTTCGGCAATGTTCGTCATGTAGGCTTTTACGAATGGCCACATGAGGTAACCCGTATAAAGCATACCAATAACATTGTCGTATTGGTCTTTGATTGGTTGATACGCCGTAATATACCAAGCGTCATACACATAAGCGCGATCAACCCACTGTTCACCCTTCGAAAGTACTTGGTTATACACTTCTGCACTCACGCGAGTGCCTATGGCGCGCCCTAGCCTATGATCGCTGTCTAGAGGAACGTTGGTGCTCACACGCAAATCATCGAGAAATACCGTCAACGTACCCACAGGGCGAAGGCGGTCATTATCACTTAAGTATATGAGATCGCGGATTTGATCCACCAGCACTGTACTATTGTTAAGGAGCAAACCACCATCCAGAAAGCCGATCAAATCGTTCGCTTGGCTGTATACCGGAATCACGGTTCGACTGACTAACCCACGCGCCTCCCTGTCACCATCAGCAAGAATAGGCACTTCTGCTCGTTTGGCGAGTTCAGGATCGAGGCGTTCGAGTTCTTCTTTATTGAGTACATCAAAAAACGATTCGCGCTTGGTGAGATCCATAAAGCGGAATTTGTTTTCCATGGAATTAACGCGTTGGAAAGAGAGAAAATCTAAAGCATATCTTTTCTTCTGCTCTGTGACCCACTTTTGCAGGTCACCTTGTGGCGTTCCTTTATTAATGCGAATACGGAAATCGTACGAATCGGCAAACGCCCGCACGTAATTGGCTTGCTTTTGCTGTAACAACGTTACACTGTTATTTGCAACACCAAGACGTTCCGAGACATCAAGCAGCGCATTTTGCCACGTGTAATGAATAGACCAATAAATGGTAATGCCGATCAGAGCTAACAACGTGAGGAAAATCGGCGCAGAGGTTAAGAATAACAAACGATAACGCACCATGGTTTTAAAACGGTGCGTCCATTTTGACAATCCTTTGTGCTGTGGGCCGTTAGTCGGCATATTCCTCATCCTCAGAATCCCATTCTTTGTATTTACGTTCTAAGGTCTTGCGAGCTACGCCCAAGTCGCGAGCAGCGGCTGATTTGTTGCCTTCGTGCAAGTTAACGACTTGTTTAATATGTGCTTTCTCGACTTCTTTTAACGTCCAGCTGTTTGGATAGCCTTCGCCAGTAAATTCTTTGCCTTCTTTAAAGGTTGGTAACTCAGCTGAGTGAGAAATAGTAATCGATACATTAGGCAGTGAATGCCCGCCATTCAGCTCTCGCCAATAGTGTGCAGGTGGTTTGCCAAGCAAGATACAACGCTCAATCAAGTTTTTCAGCTCACGAATGTTTCCCGGCCAATCGTACTCACTCATGGCTTCCATGTCCTCGTGCGCCCATTTGGGCGCGGGCATACCTAGCTCGCGCGTCAGCATGTTGCTGAAAAATGGCACCAACTCAAATAAGTCGGTTTTGCGCTCTCGCAGCGGACACACTTCAATTTTCAGAACGTTTAAACGGTAATAGAGGTCACTGCGGAAATTACCTTGATTGACCTCTTCTTGCAGGTTTCGGTTGGTTGCCGCTACGATACGGACATCAATACTGATCTCTCTTTCTGAACCGACAGGGCGAATCGTACGCTGCTCTAACACACGTAATAATGATGCCTGCATTGCAAGTGGCATCTCCCCGATTTCGTCAAGAAATAAGGTGCCACCGTTCGCAACACGGAACAAACCTTCACGCGATTTTTTTGCACCGGTAAACGCGCCCGATGTATGACCAAACAACTCACTTTCTAAAAGCTCTGGTGCAATCGCGCCGCAGTTGATTGGCACAAACGGGCCCGTTCGCCCACTCGCCTGGTGGATACCTCGTGCAACTAGTTCTTTACCCGTACCCGACTCACCTTCCACCAAAACAGAAGCGCGTGATGGTGCAAATTGGTTAATAAGTTGCTTAAGCAGACGCGTTTTTTCTGAGCCGCCGATGATCTCTGAGGTATTGTGACGTTGGTAATCGCGTGTCATGGCGTACTGCATGCGTTCGTTCAAACGGCGATCCATACAGCGACTGACCGCTTTTAACATCTGCTCAAGGTTGAATGGTTTGAGGATAAAGTCGGAAGCACCGAGCTGTAGCGCTCGAATGGCAATTTCTAAATCCGCATAACCCGTCATAAAAATCACATCGGCACGTTTGTCATCATCTTCAAACGCTTCTTCCCACTCAATTCCAGAACGCCCTGGCAGATTAATATCCAGTAAGATCAGATCATAATGTCGAGAATTACGCAGTTGTTCTGCTTCTTCGATGCTACCAGCTGTATCGACATGTGAAAAAAGCTTACCCAATGCCTTTTTCAAGATGGCTTGCATGCCTAATTCATCATCGACGACCAGTACGGAAAAGGCGCTATATTGTTGGTTTGTACTAAGATGGGATTGAGTAGACATATTTACCCCAGATGGATTTCGATGGGACAGAGTGTACCAAGTTTAAACAGAGATACCCTACAAAAAGTGCGACATTTTGTACCAACGCAAACTTTTATGCAAATAACCCCATGATTTAGTGCATAAACCAAGCACTTTAAGCTTGTAAAAGGTTGGCATCTTGTTTGCTATAAGGTGGATACGGAGCGCATTTAAGTGATCTCAGGATGTTGATGTTTGCTTATTCCAACACCCTAAGACAACTTGCGTATTACGCTAATCGCTCTCGTCCAAAAAGGCTTCTCCCTAAAACCTGGAGAGATTCCAAAGAATCATTGGAAAGGAACACATAAAAATGAAAAAAATTGCGCTAACTCTGGCTGCAACGTCTATCACGCTTGTAAGTTACTCTGCGTTTTCTGCTCAAGACGGAGAACATGTTCGCCTTGCAACCACAACCAGTACTTACCATTCAGGTTTACTTGATTACCTGCTTCCACAATTTGAAAAAGACACGGGCTACAAAGTCGATGTTATTGCTGCAGGTACGGGTAAAGCCTTAAAAATGGGCGAAAACGGTGACGTAGATTTGGTGATGACACATGCACCAAAAGCTGAAGGCGCATTTGTTGAGAAAGGCTACGGCGTTTTACCTCGCAAGCTAATGTACAACGACTTTGTGATTGTAGGCCCGAAAGCTGACCCAGCAACAATCAAAAATGACGAAGGCGTGTTAGATGTATTCAAAGAGATCGCAAACAAAAACGCAACGTTCATCTCTCGCGGCGATGATTCTGGTACGCACAAAAAAGAAATGGGCTTCTGGGCTCAAACTAAAATCGAACCGAACTTTGGTGGCTACCGTAGCGTAGGTCAAGGTATGGGCCCAACTCTAAACATGGCGTCTGAAATGCAAGGCTACACCATGACGGACCGCGGCACATGGCTGGCTTACCAAAACAAATTGGATCTAGAAATTCTGTTCCAAGGCGATGAAAAACTGTTTAACCCGTACCAAGTTATTCTTGTTAACCCTGAGCGTTACCCAACGATCAACTATCAAGGTGCGAAGGCATTCAGTGATTGGTTGGTAAACCCTCGCGGACAGGAACTTATCAATGGTTTCCGCCTAAACGGTAAACAACTGTTTGTTGCGAATGCTGAGAGCAAATAACGCAATATGAATCTTGCTGATACAACACTGGAAGCGCTTCGCTTACTGGTGAACTTTGATGCAGACCTATGGGAGATCGTTGCGGTCTCCTTTAGTGTTTCTATCACGGCAATATCCCTAGTGGTATTGCCGGCTATTTTGATGTCCTTTGTACTGGCGTATACCGACTTTCGCGGTAAATGGTTTTTGTTGTCGATCGTAAATACGCTGCAAGCGGTCCCTACTGTGGTGATTGGCCTGTTGCTGTACATGTTGCTGTCGCGTGCTGGCCCTTGGGGAGACTGGCAAATGCTGTTCACTCAGAAGGCAATGATCTTCGGCCAAATGGTGATCTGTTTCCCTGTTTTGGTATCGATGATGCATGGTGCATTGCAATCTAGCGACCGTCGTGCAGTGGAAACTGCCATCACGCTGGGCGTCTCCATTCCGCGCTTGGCAGCTACGATGATTTGGGAAACCCGCTTTCCTCTACTTGCGGCTATCATTGCAGGGTTTTCACGTATCGTGACCGAGGTGGGCTGCTCAATGATGGTTGGTGGGAACATTATGGGCGTGACGCGAAATATTCCCACGGCTATCGCAATGGAAAGCAGTAAAGGTGCTTTTGCGCAAGGAGTTGCATTAGGAATTGTATTACTATCTTTAGCGTTGGCTCTAAACTTCTTCTTATCAAGCATGAGAGGCAAAGGCTACCTCAGAACATAGAACATGAAGCAAACAAACGACTCACCATTAACCCCATGTCGAGGCGAATTATGACTATAAAAATCACCGCCGAACAGTTATCCATGCGCTTTAAAGAGCGTGTGCTTTTCCACATCCCTGAGTTAGCCATCGGCCCAAATGATGCCATTTATCTCAAGGGTGACAATGGTGTGGGCAAAACTACCCTACTCAAAATCCTTGCTGGCTTGCTCAAACCCTCTACTGGCGATGTTGTTGCGCCAAAAGATACGTGGCTGAAAAGACTGACGCGTCGCAATGGTCGTGTCGATGTGATTTATCTCCATCAATCCCCTTACCTTTTTGACGGCACTGTATATGAAAACGTAGTCTATGGAGTGAAATATCAACAAGACACGCAAAAAGATAAGCGAGCTCAAGTTATTCACGCGCTGCGCATGGTAGGTTTAGAAACCTTAGCGGACGAACATATTTCCGTGTTGTCCGGCGGTGAAAAACAGCGCGTTGCCATGGCAAGGGCTTGGATTTTAAAACCGTCGATTTTATTGATGGATGAGCCAAGTGCGTCTTTAGACCAAGAATCCATTGAACGATTGGTGGTGATGGCGAAAGATCTTTTGGATCGTGGTTCCAGTATCGTGGTGACAAGCCATCAGGCCAACGCACTGACCGACTTATGTAAAAAACAGTGGTGGATTAAAGACAAGACTTTGATAGAGTCTCCTCTGTTGTATGTCATACCAAAAGAAACATCCCAAGAGAATGCATATGCTTCAACCAACACAAACTAGTTGGGTCATTTTGGCTGGTGGCCAAGCCAGCCGTATGGGTGGAAAAGATAAAGGTCTGATTGAGTTAAATCAGAAGCCACTCATCGAACACGTTATTGAACGTTTATCTCCACAAACTCCACGCATTTTAATTAATGCCAACCGAAACCAAGATGCGTACAGCAAATTTGGTTTCGTATTTAGTGATCAATTCAAAGGTTTCCCTGGGCCTATGGGCGGTATTCACGCGGGTTTGATGCATGCTGAAACTGACTGGGTCGGATTTGTACCTTGCGATAGTCCACAAATTAACACCGACCTTGTCGAGCGTTTCTGCCAGTTCGTCAAAGAAGACAGCGATATTTTGGTCGCGCATGATGGTGACCATCAGCAACCTGTTTTTACGCTCTACCACAAGCGCGTACTGCCAAAACTCACCGCGTTTTTAGAACGTGGCGACCGCAAAATCATTCTGCTCTACAAAGAGTGCAACACCAGTTACGTTGACTTTAGCGACTCACCAAACTGTTTCGTCAACTTGAACACTCCGGAAGAACTGGCGCAATTTGGACAATTAGAATCATGAAACACACGCTAAACATTCCTATTCTTGGTTTTGCAGCTTATTCAGGCACAGGCAAAACCACGCTACTTGAAGCCCTATTGCCAAAGCTGACCGAAGCAGGTTTACGCATTGGCATGCTAAAACATGCGCACCACAACTTCGATGTCGATAAGCCGGGTAAAGACAGCTACCGTTTACGCAAAGCTGGCGCATCTCAAATGCTGATTGCTTCTCGCAACCGTTTTGCGTTAATGACAGAAACGCCAGAAGCCGAAGCGGAGTTTGAATACCTATTAACACGTTTTGATGAAGACATGCTTGATGTGGTTTTGGTCGAAGGCTGCAAAAACATCGCGTTTCCTAAAATCGAATTGCACCGTGAAGAAGTCGGCAAGCCTTGGCTTTATCCAAACGATGAAAACATCATCGCTATCGCTTCAGACGGCGGCGAGTTGGACTCTGAACTGCCACAAATGAACATCAATGATCTTGAAGCGATTGCTCAGTTCGTTATTCAGTATGTTCAAGAAGCGAAAGCACCAAAAAATAAAGAGAAAGAAGCCGCATGTTGCGATACCCTTTCTCCTGCTTTCCTTTCTGTGGTTCAAGGCCAAGAGAAAATCCTTTCTTTGGTGAACACGGTTTCGGAAATAGAAGCATGCAAGATTGAAAACGCCTATGGCCGCGTTCTTGCGGAACATATCGTTTCACTAGTAAATGTGCCGCAATACACCAACTCCGCGATGGACGGTTATGCCATCCGCAGTGATGATGTTGACCGTGATAGCTACCAAGTGGTTGCTGAAGTGATGGCGGGCCATGCTTACGATCAGCCTCTGGAAGTTGGTCAAGCAGTTAAGGTCATGACTGGCGCACCAACACCACGTAACGGCGATACAGTGGTCATGCGTGAGCAAGCCATTCAAGAAGGTGACAAGGTCACTTTTAACGGTGCGAATATCAAAGCAGGCCAAAACGTTCGTCAAGCAGGTGAAGATCTCGCTATCGGCAGTGACGTCTTTACCGCAGGCACTCGCCTCGCCTCTCCAGAAATGGGCATGATCGCTTCGCTTGGCTTTGGTGAAGCGAATGTATTCCGAAAATTGAAAGTTGCCGTGTTCTCCACCGGTGACGAAGTACAAGCGCCGGGAACAGAGCAAAAAGCGAATTCTATCTACGATTCCAACCGCTTTACCATCATGGGCATGCTTAAAAAACTCGACTGCGAGATCTTGGACTTCGGTATTCTGGAAGACAACGAACAGTTAATGATTGAAGCGTTGGAAAACGCATCGGTGCAAGCAGACGTGGTTATGACTTCTGGTGGCGTATCCGTTGGAGATGCGGATTACATCAAACTTGCCTTGGATAAACTTGGTCAAATCGATTTTTGGCGAATCAACATGCGTCCGGGACGTCCATTAGCGTTTGGTCAAATCAACAACAAGCCGTTCTTTGGTCTGCCGGGCAACCCTGTGGCAGTGATGGTTTCATTCATCAACTTTGTTGAGCCTGCACTGCGTAAGATGCAAGGCGAACAAGGCTGGAAGCCTCTGAAAGTGAATGCCATCGCGACTGAAAACCTTCGCTCTCGACAAGGTCGTACCGAGTTTAGCCGTGGCGTCTATGAACTGGATGCAACTGGCCGTTTAACCGTTCGTACAACAGGCAAGCAAGGCTCTGGTATTTTGCGCTCAATGAGTGAGGCAAACTGTTTGATCGAAATCTCCCCAGCTATTGATACAGTAAAAGCGGGAGAAAGCGTGACAATTATCCCACTTCAAGGCAGAATCTAGCTCAAACTAGAAATTTAAAGGTCAGCGAGTCTGGCCTTTTTGTTTAATACAGAAACCTTTTCAGAGAGACAGCTATGGCTCGCACCATTCTTTACACTTACAAAGACCAAGACAAAGAACTGACGTTCTCATACCAGCAGCACCGCAACATTCAAGAAGCAGTTGCAGAAGCCGAAGGTATCGATATCACTGAGTTCCTAAAGATGGAGCAACAAATCGAAGCAGTGTCTGACACTAAAGCGGTGCGAAACTACCGCGACAACTACTTCAGAAAATTAGGCTTTAGCAAAATCACCCTAGCTCAAAAAGAAAACCTGGGCGTAGGCAAAAAGAACAAATAAGCTTAGCTGCAAACAGAAAACTCACGATTCGTCGTGAGTTTTTTATGCATGCTACTTTTGTTCATGATCTATACCCGAGCATACCGAAATTACTTAGGTATATAAGTAAAAGCCCCGTTTAACCTTGAAAGTCTAAACGGGGCTTTAAATTTCTTCTTACTTTATATCGAGTAAGGTTTAAGTCATTACTTGATGTTTAAGAACGCAGCGCCGCGTACACCACCTGAATCACCGTGTTTTGCTTTGATGATCTTAGGACACTTAGCCACAGACAATAAGTGTTTAGGGATGCGTTTTGGCATCTCTTCGTAAATCAATTCGAAGTTAGATAAGCCGCCACCAAGTACAACGGTGTGTGGGTCTGTTGCAGTAAACAGGTTTGCAAAGCAGATCGCTAGCAGCTCCATAAAGCGCTCGACGTGCTCTACTGCTTTCTCCTCACCCTCTGCGTGCGCTTTAATAATGTCGATCGCTTTCTTCTCTTCGCCGTAGTAATGCGCGTAAAGAAGCTCGAAACCACGACCAGATAGGTAACTATCTAAACAGCCTTTGTTGCCACAGCCACAACCCAGTAATGGCGCGTTTTCGCCTAGGTGGAACCATGCGTCGATAGGAAGACGTGTGTGACCCACCTCACCCGCTACGTGGTTGCGGCCAGAGAATACTTTGCCTTCGTAGATAAAGCCGCCACCAAAACCAGTACCAAGGATCAAACCTAGTACAGATGGTTCATCTTGAAGATCTTCGTCCCAGGCTTCAGAAAGCGCGAAACAGTTTGCATCGTTTTCAATTTTTACGCTGCGACCGATTTTAGCTTCTAGATCAGCACGAAGTGGTTTGCCTTTTGCCGCAGGAACGTTAACTGTTAGTACCGTTGCATCATCGGCGTCTTCCATACCTGGTAGGCCAAGACCAATCGTACCTTCGCAGCCAAACTCTGTATCGTATTTATTCACCAATTCCGCAATGGTATCAACCAGCAGCTCGTAGTTGTCTGTTGGTGTAGGTACACGTTCCGTCGCTACACGCTCAAGCTTCTCGTTAAATGCACCAAATTCAATTTTAGTGCCACCGACATCAAAGCCGTAATACATGTATTTCTCTCCTAAAAAATGCTTCAAACGACTCTCAAAAATGGCTAGAGTCAAAAGTATAAACTGATGGCATTATCCATATCTGTACGCCTGCAAACCGTGACCGAATGCAGATTTATCCCCTCACCGAAGCCAGTTGAACAACATAACATCAACAAAAGCTCATTCCTTAGAGTCAGCTCTCGGTTTTCATCCACTCTTTGAAACGTTTCAAGTGTGGCTGGTTAGGGTCGCTTTTGACTCGAGTCTTGCTCAGCATGTAAGTTTCTCTGAAGGCTTCAAACCACAATTGAAGGCATTCCGCAGCTTTAGGCTCACCAGCTTGTTTTAAAACTAATGTCGCGACTTCGGCGGTTGAAAGATGCTGATCATTCTCGGAGCGGCGCATGATGTATTCAGACAGAGATTCCGGCTCAATGGAAAGCACAGGCAAAGATTTAAGAAAATCAGAACGACGGAATATCTTTCGTGCCTCACGCCAGCTACCATCAATAAAGATCAGCAACCATTTTTTGTTCTCGACATCTTCTTTTACCAATCGCGCTGGCTCTAGATCTTCAATTAAACGAGAGGGATCATCCACATAGTCTGCAGGAAATACAATCACCGGTTGGTAGCTGTCATCCTGTAGTAGCGCGAGCATCTCTTCAGACGGTTCTGTTCGGTTCCATTGATACACGTAAGTCTCTTGAATCGTATCAGCGATTAGACGACCGGTATTACTTGGCTTAAACACTTCGTTTTCAGAAACAATCAACATACATGCAATATTGGCCTTGATGTTTGGCTGAAGGTCGCACAAACAGTGTTGCTCAGAAACCTGGCAATATTGGCAACGAACCACTTTACATCCACGCGCGTTGAAAGGCTTGGTTGAGATAGATTGTCGGTACTGATATAAACGGTGGAAAGCGTGAATTCTCATGGTAAGTAATGCCAAGTAAAAAGTAGAGCGCGATTCTACTGATATTATGGTTTCGCCTCAAGATAAGCCCATCAGCAGTGTGTTGAAATAATTTCACTCTTATCTCGGTCATAGATAAAGAAATAAATAAGGGAATGACAGTGACAGAAACGACATTTCAAGAACCCTCATGGCTCAGATTAGGCTTTTTCCTTGGCGTATTATTGCTTTGTGCCATTTGGGAAAACAAATTTCCTAGAAAAACACTGACCGCTTCGCGCAGGTTTCGCTGGGTCAATAACTTGTCATTGGTCGCTTTTAACAGCCTAGTTATTGCTTTAATCATGCCTATCGCTGCCTTTCAAGCTGCGGTCATAGCTCAGGAACAACAATGGGGGCTGCTCAATATTCTGTCCCTCCCCGCTTGGTTAAATATTTTTCTAACCGTCATTTTGCTTGATTTCGTCATTTACGCTCAGCATGTTGTCTTTCATCATGTAAAGCCGCTGTGGAAGATTCACCGAATGCATCACGCCGATCTCGACATAGACGTCACTACAGGCGCACGCTTTCATCCCTTCGAAATAATCATTTCAATGGGAGTAAAAATTGCAGCCGTGTTTATCTTAGGTGTTTCACCTATCGGAATTGTGGTATTTGAAATTGTGCTTAATGCGAGCGCGATGTTTAATCACAGTAATGCAAAACTGGCTTTATCCATAGACCAAAAACTGCGAAACGTCATCGTTACACCAGACATGCATCGCGTGCACCATTCAGTGATAGTAAAAGAGACCCACTCAAACTTTGGTTTTTTCCTTTCAGTTTGGGACCGCTTTTTTGGGACATACCGAGCTCAGCCTAAGTTGGGTCATGATGATGTTGTTATTGGTGTGCCGGAAATTAGAGACGAAGAAGAGCAAAGATTAGATAAGCTTTTAACGCAGCCCTTTCGCTACAATAAAGAGAAGAAGTAATGGTTGAAAAAATATTGTTGGATGAAGTATGTCAACAAAACGAATAGACCAAGCCTAAACCCCTGTTAAACACTACTTCATCCTCATGATGTGTAAGAACAGATTAGTTTTCTGCTAGCTGACGCTTTTTGTTTAACTGAGTAATACCAACAAATAAACCAACAACACCAAGCACTGCACATGCCAAAGCATTGGTGTTCATTACTTGCTGTGCCTCTATTGAGCTATATAGAAAAGCAAGGCTGAAGAAAGTGGTGGCAAAGCTCAAACCTGTCAGTACGCTGAAACCAGCAAAACTGGCCAAGTCTTTAAAATCATTCATAACGAGTCCCTGTTTACAATCCTTAATCGAGTGTTGTGAAAATAATAATTAACGAAATATTTGGCGCGATTGACTATGTTTTCGCGCATTCCATAACCAGATAGATACCCCAAATGAGAACCCTAAAAACAGTGTCTTCATTTGTAGGGCGACGTTGTTATCTAATATTTCTAATGTATAGTGAGCGTGGGAACTAAAGATAACATTGGTTATAAGAATCAATAACATAACGACTAGGCCAGAGCGGCGATGCTTGACCAATAGATACGCTGCTAATAAGTCCAATAGTCCCAAAGCGCTCCAATACATATTCAACCAGCGTGGCGCAAAATCGTAAGGTAAAAAGCCACCAACAATGTTGTCATAAAGATGAACCACTCCGCCAACTGTCATAAAAAGGCATAAGAGAAACACGACGAATTTATCCATTACCGTTTCCTTATCTGAATGAATGAGCAAAGCATATAGAAGTCACTTAAACATTTGTAATCTCATCGCCATTTTTGAGATCGACAGTGCCATTATCAACACGATGAGAACAGTAACGGCTGCTCTACCTTCTTTATTTGCTTCTAGTAGAAGCATAGTGTTTGCTGTGGCGTTTCGCCCAAATCCGCCAATGCAATGACAGAATCCTCCTTTAAATCACGCCTTGGTTTATCAACTCTCGTACCTTTTCCAGCCCGCGCTGAAACACAGTATGTGCATTCGCGGGAAGGCCGCTCTCGACATCGTGCAAGAAGAACGCAAAATCATGTCCGCCATCGTCTTGCGTATGAAACAGCCATGAATTAGCGAGGCCAGCACACTCACACAAAACAAAATGCCATACTTGATTTTGAAAGCCACTGTCCCATGAGCATAAATATCGTGCGGAACGAACATGTGTGATACCAGACTCCTCAGCGAGCTCCCGCTTGGCTGCTATGATGTAACTTTCATCAAACACTTCAACAGTGCCCTTGACGAGCTGAACACCCGCCAACGGATGTTTAAAAAGTAGGATCTCTTGATTTTGATTACGTAGAACAACGGGGCAAACTTTATCGATCACAAAACCACTCCTTATGCTTCAAGTAAAAGGCTTTAGCTTTCTCTGGATATAAAGAAATCGAGTGAAGTTGCTCTACACGCACCCACTTCAAATGGTACTGATTAACATCTGATTTTCTGATTTGCTCTGGCCCACTCCCTAGTTTCACTTTTAAGTTCCCTACATAAGAAAGAAAATAGGTTTCTAAGCGACCTTGATTTTCGAGTTCCAAAACTTTCTTAACCGAGCCAAGTTCTATTGAGGTTTCTTCCAGCGCTTCTCTTTTAGCAGCTTCAACAGGTTTCTCACCTGCTTCAACACTGTCGCCAGGGAAAACCCAATACTGTCTGTCGTTTCGAACGCGGTGGATAAGCAAAAGCTCTTGGTGATGATTAACTAGTATGAGGCTGGCTCTTTGTGATAACTGCATGATTCGTTCCTTTGAATTCTGGCGACATTCTAGTCAACGAGTCCCTCGAACAAAGCATTAACATCACGTTGTGATAACTAAACCCTTTAGAAATGAACGAGATGAGATGTAACTCACTCTTGCAATGCAAATTGGAGCCATTGAATGGGTAGCCGTAACAAAAAAGCAGAACCGAGGTTCTGCTTTTAGTCGGTGGAAACATCTCATTTACTTGGTCTGATGAAGCTCATACTTGTGCAGCATTGCTTGCTGGTGCCCGGCAATTTCCGCCACTTGCTCAGAACTCTCAACCATAGACTCAAGCTGCAGCTTTGTGCGTTCGCCAAGATCAGAAATATGCGTGATGGATTGAGATACATCTGCCGTCGCTCGTTCTTGTTCTTCTGTAGCAACTGAGATTTGTTCAACACGTTCTTGAATGTGCTTAACCGCGAGGTTGATATCAGAGAATGTCGATTTCACTTCATTGCTGGACTGTAGCGCGTGGGTCATTTCTTCTCTTGAATCATTAACTGCTTGGCGCGAACGCTCTGCGGCAGTAATAAGCTCGCTCATCATTTCTCGGATGTTCGTAGTTTGTTGAGAGGTATCACTTGCAAGTTTGCGAACTTCATCAGCGACAACCGCAAATCCACGCCCTTGCTCACCAGCACGGGCAGCCTCTATTGCCGCGTTGAGAGCAAGTAAGTTGGTGTTGTCCGCGATCCCACTGATCATATCCACCATTTCACGAATCTGTTTAACACGCTGGTCTAGCTCTAACATTGACTGTTCATTTACATCCAAAGAGCTTTCTAATGACTCCAAACGTTCGCGGTTTTTTTCCACGACTTGAACCCCTTTTTCAGTGTGTTGGGTTGCAAGGAGCGAGTCCTGTGAAGATGCATTTGTCACCATTGCTATTTCACGAATAGAGGCTTCAAGTTGCGTTATGGTCGTGATCATACTCGACAACGCTTCATTTTGTGTTGCCAACCCATCACTTGTTTGTTCGGCTGCACTGTGACTTACTTCTGCCGTCTGATAAAGCGTTTCACAATTGCGCGTCACCGTTTGAATGGAGTCATGTGTGGAATCGATTACTTGATTCAACTTTCGTGCTACTTCTTTCAGCTCATAGGGGCCGACTTCTTCTGCCTTGTCACGAAAATCATGTTCGGTAAGTGCTGAAAGACGCGTTAGTACATTCCTTAACCCTCGGTTTGTCCATGACTTGAGACTAAACCAAGTAACTAGAATAATAAAAGAAATCACACACGCCGCAAACACGAGCACAACGCTCACCGATTCAATGGTCTCGTTGACCACCCGCTCTTTTTCATCGATCAACTGACCAGCGGTTTGGGAGATTTGATCAAGTAACCGCATGGTTTCATCCGCAAGCATCGAAGCCTGTTTAAACTCTGAACGTTGCAATTCCCCTTGTTCTAGTTTGGCGAGGATCAAACGCAGCACGCCCTTTTCACTAAAGCCTTGTTTCACCATCTCATATGGTGCGGTTAAGCTTGCATATTCACTTACTTCAGGATGGAAAGATTGGAAGTCTTCATAGGCGAGTTTAATACCTGCTATGCGATTTCGCATTTCTCGGTATTCTTTTTCGGCTTTGTTTAATTCTGAGTGCATCATCATGACTAAGAACGTACTTTCCATTGAGCTTGCAGAAGCAATGAAACGGTTAGCGGCATCGCTCGACTCAGGATTATCAGCACTAAGAAACGAACTGATTCGATTCATTTCCGGACCGATAGAGCTAAGCCCATAGCGAAACCCACCAACAGCGGCATCAATATCCATTTGAATTTGTATCACCGAAGATTGCTTCAACAAAATGGACTGCGTGATGTTATGTAAACGCGCTAGTTTGGTGTCTAACTCCTCCGAGAGTTGCTGAGCTACACCAGACGCTTCCACAACCAAAGTTGTGCTTTGAGTTGCAAGAGAGTCGATTTGCTCTTTTATGAGAGGCAACTCTTTCGGCTCAGTAATCTGCATACCATGGTTGAGTAGCTTAACCATCTCCAATACATTCCTGGTTAACTTTGCGTTTGCCATCGCGATTGGTAATGCTTTTTGCGACAAGTCTTCAAATTGTTCCCCTACCTGTTCCATTCCTTTGAAACTTGAGACAGAAAGGGCTATAACAAGAACAATGATAGTTAAAAATGTTGCACTGACAGCCTGAATCAGTGAAAGTGATGTGCGTGAGCGTTTTCGCTTTGCCATAATCAATTTTTATTCTTTCTTAAGGTTGAATCGGTTCTGCAGTGATTCCGTCACATTTGTGAGACAAAACCGTGATTTGCAGCCCATACTATGGATTGGTTATGACACTAATATTTCAGTTGTGAGTCATAGAGATGACAGGTGGTGATTTGCGTCGAGTATATTTTCCTTTGATAATCAGTGTGCTACTAAGCGCCTGCTCTTCTGGGCCTGAGCCTAGTGAGCAAGCACAGGTGACAACACCTACAAATCAGCTATTGTCGGACAACCCTGACTTGTTCGACTTTTACTCAGAGTGGCACGGCACGCCTTATCGCTTAGGCGGGACACAGAAATCTGGAATTGATTGCTCAGCATTTGTACAAAAAGCGTTTGTTGAGGCTTATCAGCTCTCGTTACCAAGGACAACGAAGCAGCAATCAAAGCAAGGTGTGGAGTTAAGTTGGACGGATGCCAAGCAAGGGGATCTAGTGTTTTTTAAAACAAGACGTACAACCTATCATGTCGGAATTTACTTGGGTAACAAGCAGTTCATGCATGCATCGACGTCTAGAGGTGTGATTATTTCAAGAATCGACAACCCATACTGGGCATCTAAGTTTTGGCAAATAAGAAGAGTTACAATGTAACTCCTCTCACTCTTTAACCGGACATTGCTGTAAGTTAAAACAATATCAGTCGTAAGTCGCAACAGCATTATCGAACAGATTTTTGACCAGAGCGATGTATTCATCAAGGAACGTGATCTGTTCATTGGTCGCTTTTTTATGCCATACCCCAGCCAATATCTCACCAAGATCTTCAACAACTGCATCAGCCTCTTTCAACAATTTGAAGCGTACGCTCGAGTGAAGTTCTGGATTTTGCTCAAAAATCGCCATGATGTTTGAAGCCACCATATCGGTGACAACATCTTCGATGCTTTCGGATCCAGTGTCGCCAATTTCGGTCGTAAAAATATCTAGATTTAGAGACAAGTGCTCGATAAGAGCGAGATATCCATCGGTTTCTAAAACCACTGTTTTTCTCCGTTTATTGCAAGCCTTCGAAGCTGAAAGCAGAATAGTTTCAATAGTAAGACATGCCGAGAAAATTTCATTAACTTATTTCATATTAACAAACATTCACGAACCAACTGGATGATTTTCAAACAATTGAGCTTTGCTTCACTGAATTCGGATACAGGGTTTCTTCAAACCTTTTTATATTTCAGTCATTTTCATGCAAACAGGTTTGGTTACGACCATTTTCTTTTGCACGATACAGCGCAGCATCGGCACTCTTTAACCATTGAGTGTGAGTTTCAAAATAAGGCTTATACTCGCAAACACCAATACTTATCGTGTAATTAATCAAAAAATCTTCCACTTTCACGATCTCTTGCTCAATTCTTTTGCGCAAACGCTCTGCGAAATAGCAAGCTTGCTCCTGGTTTGTGTGAGGAAGTAGTACGGTAAACTCTTCACCACCAAAACGACCGCAGATGTCACTGCTTCTTGCTGTTTTTCTCAACAAGGCAGAGGTTCGACGAATGACTTCGTCCCCTGTCGGGTGACCATAAGTATCATTCACCTTCTTAAAGTGGTCGATATCGAATATTACTAATGAGCATGGTCCGTCGATAACTTTTAAGTGAGCAAACTCATCTTTCAATGATTGCTCCCAATAAGCGCGATTAAATAAACCTGTTAAACCATCTTTGCGACTGATTTCCGACAAATGTTGATTTGTTTCTTTCAAATGAATGCGATTTCTCGCAGTTTCAGAAACATCATTGACTTGAATCGCTATGTGGCTGACCTCTCCTGAAAGCCCAATTAACGGCGTGATCACGATATCTTGATACATAAAATCACTGCTGTTTGAAACCGGAGAAAAATTGTTGAACTTAAAAAGGTACGGTCGGTTTTCCCAGCTAGAAAAAGAACGAGTTTCCAGATCGGCGGCAGCTTTTATCTTGGTTTCTAGCCAAGTTCTTGGCAGCTCTTCAAAATGCTCAAATAAACATTCACCAAGAATTTCTTGTGATAGAACGCCACTGTATGACTGCATAAAACTGTTCCACACACACACTTTATACTCTTGATTCAAAACAATAAGCCCTGAATCCATCGTATCGAGAATTTGTGTGACCCAATGAAAGTCTGCTATGTCCAGCGTGATATCGGACATTAGATTAGCTCCATGATTTCATAGATTATTTCTACGGATGGCTTATCAATTAAAAACAGTACCTCGCACTCGAAATCGAGCGCTTCTGCCATGTAGGTGTATTCGATAGTAAAGAGCTCACCCAACTCGCCTTGCTCTTCACAATAAGGTGTTAAGGTATCCACAATGCCTGGCTGACGAAGTGAGAACTGCTTGTCGAGTTGATCGCCCAATGATGTGAGAAATGACGAGACCAGTAGGTTAGAGATATTCAAGATGATTTCATTATGAGGCGTAAACTCAAGGAGGTAACCTAATTTTTCCCCAATCTGATTGATATCCCTACCACGTAAGCACACCAGTGCCTCCCCGTGAATACCGCCACCGACAAACCTCTGCGCTACCGCAACGGAACTGTCACGCCCAACCACATCAACCAGTGTCATATGAAGCTCGCCGTAGGACAAAGGTCCAACATGAGGAACAGGAAGTTGTATGAACTCATGTAAATGGTCGGCCATAATCGCAGCCCCTTTACCAAGGGCAATGTTCGCAATTTCACGGAATTTGGCTAGTAAGGAAAGCTCTTCGCAACCCTGGTTTTTAGAATCAACCGAATGACTAGGTTTGAACGCATAATGCAGCCCTAATTGTTCGTATAGTGGGAGCACCTGCTCTTCTGTCAGAGGCTTAGCGATAAAAGCTTGAGCACCAAGATCGAGACAGCGCTGTTTTGCCTCTTGTTGAACATCTCCAGAAATAATGACGATTTTGGTCGCGTACTGACTAACAGGTAATGATTCGAGGACCTCAAAACCATCCATTATGGGCATCGTTAAATCGAGAAACAAAATATCGATATTTTGCTCAGCAAGAATATTAAGCGCCTCATAACCATCTTGCGCTTCAATAAGATGCAATGATGTATCTTGTACGATAGAACGCGCAATAAGCTTTCTTGCAACAGCTGAGTCATCACATATCAGTATTTTCATGCCACCAATGGAACTAACGTCAAAAAAATCATAATACCTGTTGTAAACGTTCATCTCCATATGCTAAGCCAACAAATCAGAGGCTTATAAGCGATTTGATTCACATTTATACAAATTGACTACACTAAGAGGAAGGTTTCTTTACTAAGTATGCTCAACATAACGCCAACTCCCTGCTATTTATCCTAAACTATTGGTGGTCAAATAGATTCGCGAGGTTTTGTATGTGGCAAGCAATATCGCAACAGCTTTCTGATACTTTATTGTTCGATTACCAGATCACGGAAAAAGTAAGGCTGTCTGGTGGGGATATCAGTGAAAGCTACATGATCAATGATGGTGAGCAACGTTATTTTGTGAAAATTAACGATCGCGAGTTTTTGTCTAAGTTTGAGGTAGAAGCTGAAAGCCTGCATCTTTTGCGTGAAACATCCACCCTATTTGTACCTGAGGTGGTATTGGTTGGTAAAACCAAAAATGCCTCATTCCTAATTCTTAACTACCTTCCAACGAAACCATTAGAAGATGGTCCCAACAGCTTTAAATTTGGGCAACAATTAGCTCACCTACACCAGTGGGGCGAGCAAAAAGAGTTTGGTTTTGATACCGACAACTATCTCGGTTCGACTCTACAGCCCAACAAATGGCACAAGAAATGGTGTGTATTCTTTGCTGAGCAACGCATAGGTTGGCAATTACAGCTCCTTAAAGAAAAAGGCGTCACCTTGGTTGATATCGATGACTTTATCGATGTCGTAAAACAGCGGCTAGCAAACCATGCTCCGGAACCTTCTTTGTTGCATGGCGATTTATGGAATGGAAATGCGGCACTCACTGCATTCGGTCCTATCTGTTACGATCCTGCGTGCTATTGGGGGGACAGGGAGTGTGATATTGCGATGACAGAGCTTTTTGGTGGATTTCAACCAGAATTTTATCAAGGCTACGAATCGGTTATGCCACTTTCTTCAAGCTATGAGGAACGTAAAGATATCTATAACCTTTACCATGTTCTCAACCATTGTAATTTGTTTGGCGGCCATTACTTGGAACAGGCTCAACTGGTTATTAATAAAATCATTTCTTATTAATTTGGAAGCCACTGCATATTTCAAGATGTAAAATCTCGAGGCACATCACTACAGAAAATCACCCTAAGCTCAAGGTTGAGTTTGGGGTCAAGTTTTGTACTTATTTCGACTCAATTAGCAACAACTCGACCTAATATCAAAGGAGACTTAACTTTGGATTGTGCCTATTTTCCTTGTAGGCAAAGTAAGTAAAGGGCTGTGCTTCCTTGATGAATAGTGTGTTTAAAAGCCCTGCGAGATTAGGAGTTGTTGTATGAAAAATTATACCGAAAGGTATGTAAAGTGCCCGCATTGCGGACACTCTATCGGCATTACATTGGATGCAAGTAATGGTGACCAAGAGTTTTATGATGATTGCCCAGCTTGTTGCCACGCTATCCACCTAAATATGCGAGTGGATGAGTTACAAGATAAGGTCGAACTATTTATCGATGACAATTACGAATAGCAGCTCGAGCATGTGAACATCAGAAATATAAAAACGCTTAAATGAAAAAGGAGCACTAGGCTCCTTTTTCTCATTCTAAAGCTGTTTTGCTGCAAGAACGCGCTCAACAGTATCAACAATTGCTTGAGTCTGAGGATCAAACTCAATATTAACGCGCTCCCCTACTTGTCTCACTCCGAAAAGCGTTCGCTGCAAGGTTTCTGGAATTAGATGTACTGAAAAACGACACGTTTCAACTTCACCAATAGTTAGCGAGCAACCATCTAAACCGATGTAACCTTTCGCTAATACATATTTCATTGATTCTTGCGGCAGTTGGAACCAAATCGTGCGGTTATTGGGCGTATCGATGATATCGACAATATCTGCCGTTAAACTAATATGACCAGACATGCTATGCCCGCCTATTTCGTCACCAAACTTAGCCGCGCGCTCAATGTTTACGCTATCCCCTTCCACCAGCCGACCTAAATTAGTAAGAGCCAATGTCGCTTGCATTAAATCAAAACTGATAAGGTTGCCTTCGATCTTAGTCACAGTTAGACAACATCCGTTGTGTGCAACGGATGCACCAATTTCTAACCCTTTACAAAGTTCATCGCTTAACTCGACAACGTGCGTTTGAAAGCGTTCTTTTTTATCAATTTTAACGACCTTCGCCGTACCCTGAACTATTCCTGTAAACATTTCTTTTTACCTATTGATTTAATACCAACTGTAGTCGAAGACTAAGCCCTAAACACTGCGCTACGGGCCGGAAATAAAGACCGCAGACGATAAAGCCATGGCTCAATGAACACTGGTTTGTTCTCATGCATGTTTCAACATTACCATGATTCGCTGCTGTTCTCAGTAAAAGCGTATCCTTAGCGTAGAGAGCGTCCAGTCAGTGTTATCGACTATTAGCTACCTAGCTATGGAATATAAACATACAATTGTTTATCATTTGCGCGGAGTTTCTCCGAGGCATTTTTTCACCTTATCGTGACTAAAATCAACCATCAGATCCGTTCACCACATCTTTTGCCCTCGAGTACTCTCATTCTTTCAACTTATTGTTCCGCTCTGGAGTATTTTTCGTGCATCGCTATAAAGAAGAAGCATCAAGTCTTATCAAATTGGCGACCCCGGTATTGATCGCATCTGTCGCTCAAACTGGTATGGGGTTTGTTGATACCGTAATGGCTGGCGGCGTTAGCGCCACCGACATGGCTGCGGTTTCTGTCGCTTCAAGTATTTGGCTACCATCCATTTTGTTTGGGGTGGGTTTATTAATGGCATTGGTCCCTGTTGTCGCACAGTTAAATGGCTCTGGTCGTCGAGTCAAAATCCCGTTTGAAATTCAGCAAGGCGTCGTTTTGGCATTGCTGATCAGTGTGCCGATAATTGCAGTCCTGCTTCAAACCCAGTTTATTCTCGGGCTGATGGATGTTGAAGCACTGATGGCTGAAAAAACGGTGGGATACATTCATGCCGTTATATTAGCAGTACCCGCTTTTTTACTTTTCCAAACGCTTAGAAGCTTTACGGATGGTATGTCATTGACGAAACCGGCAATGGTTATTGGCTTTATCGGTTTGCTGCTCAACATTCCTCTAAACTGGATTTTCGTGTACGGCAAGTTTGGTGCACCTGAATTAGGCGGTGTTGGCTGTGGTGTAGCAACCACGATTGTTTACTGGGTCATGTTTGCCATGCTATTGCTGTATGTGATGACATCAGAGCGATTGAAAAGCATCAACCTATTTGGAGAATGGCATCGCCCACAATGGAAAGCGCAAGTTCGTCTATTCAAGCTCGGCTTTCCTGTTGCAGCAGCGCTGTTTTTTGAAGTGACACTGTTTGCTGTTGTTGCACTGCTCGTTTCACCACTGGGTCCTATCATTGTGGCAGCGCATCAAGTCGCGATTAACTTCTCCTCGTTGGTATTTATGCTACCAATGAGTATTGGTGCAGCAGTAAGCATTCGTGTCGGCCATCGACTTGGTGAAGAAAACGTAGATGGCGCGCGCGTAGCGTCACGAGTCGGCATTATGGTTGGTCTAGCATTGTCCGTTCTCACAGCGATTTTAACCGTCTTGTCTCGTGAGTGGATCGCCGAGCTTTATACTAGCAACCCAGAGGTAATCACTCTAGCGATGCACCTGCTCGTGTTTGCCGCTGTTTATCAATGTACGGATGCGGTTCAAGTGATCGCAGCTGGTGCATTACGCGGCTATAAAGACATGCGAGCCATCTTCAACCGTACTTTTATTGCTTATTGGATTCTTGGGCTGCCAATTGGTTACGTCCTTGGCCGTACAGACTGGATTGTCGAGCCAATGGGAGCACAAGGCTTCTGGCTTGGTTTTATCATCGGCCTATCTTCTGCGGCCTTTATGTTAGGCGTCAGAATGCGTTGGATGCATCGCCAAGAGCCAGAAGTGCAATTGAACTTTTCAGTTCAATAAAAAGTAAAAAAAGCCAGCATCCGCTGGCTTTTTTGATCGAATAATCACACGGTTGAGTATACTTATAACAAGATTACGAAGCGGTTGATTTTGCTCTCTAAACAACGGATACGAAGTTATAAAAAAGGATATTTGTGCGGTCTATTTTATTGTTCTTAATCTTGATTCTTAATGGTTGTGATAACTGGTTCAACCCAGAGAACGCCATGTTTGATAAGTATCATCAACGTGTAGCCAATGTATTGGACGTTCCTGCTATTCCAATAGAATTACAGTCTACGGTAACGATTCCTGCGAAACGCGTTTTGTTCGAGCCATTGCCAAGGCTATCTATTGGCCTGCTAGAGAGCTATCAATTACGACAGTGCGGACTCTTTAATTTACTTGCTGAGAAAAACTCACAACTAGGAAAGGTGCAGGATGCCTTTCATGATTTTGATTATCAAACTGCCCTTTTAAGAGTCATGAATCGATGTTTATCCGAATTTCCACTTAGCGATGAAGAACGTGCTACATTGACAGAGCTTTACTCAACCAAGTGGCAACATCTAGACATTCATCTCGACAACTTACTACTCGTAAGTGATGCCATGCAAAAGCAACTAACTGCCTCTGATTGGCTATCTCAAGACACGACGAATGATATTGCACGCATTAACGATGTCTATCGTATTTTCAGCGAAATGTATGATTTACCCCACCGCGCGGTCTCACGTCTACCCGATGTGGAAGTTACGCAATATCAAGAAGAGTTAGAGAAATCTCGTTTACTCGGACGACTTTACTATTCAATGGTAAATACATCCCTTTGGTTAAAAGCGACAACTCAGCTACTTGAGCAGAACCAGAGCAATGTATTGTGCGGGCCGAACAGAGACACCACTCAGTTCCGCTACTTAAGAAATGTCTTTCAATCCATTTACGTTGAAGAAGTGCAACCTTATTTGGCTTATTTAGACAGTACCTATCAACAACTTAATGATGGTGCCACTTTGGTGGAGAACCGTATGCAACTCCATGGTCACCAGTATGGCATCATTGAGGCACATAGGACATTTAGGCAAGAAACCCTAAACCACGTTCAGTTTTGGCAGGGTCTCTTCAAACGATGTGGCGTAACCGTTGGCAACTAGTAAGTGCAGAGCGTTCTATTCCTTCAACCTTTCACGCAAGAATCGAGCAAAACGTGGTTTACCAGTATGTGTAAAACCGTTATATCTAAATGTAATGGTTGAACCAATTTTCGGAGGCTGGCGACGCACTTCATCGGTAAATCCGCTACCGATGTAAAACTCAATGCCATTTGGTAAGCGAACTAACATTGCTCCCATCATACCTAATAAGCGCCCTGTTCCTGGCTTATAACCCACAACTAACGCTTCATCATCTGCGTATCGTTTTAGTTTAAGCAAATCACTACCGCGTCCAGCCTGATAGCGGCTTGATACCTTCCGCAACATCACCCCTTCACCGTCGGATATTGAAATTTTATCCAACTGTGTAAACAGATGAGCTTCATTTTGAATCGCTCGGTGCTCGACATATTTGATATGAGGCTGGTCGACTTCAAGCACTAAATCTTTGATGTTGTAATAACGCTTCCGATAATCACCAGCGGAATATGGCATATCAAAGATCATAAAGTCGATGTGTCGCCAAGCAGACTCTACAGGAGTTTTATCTAATACCGTTTGCTGAACAAGATGGAAGTTACCTCTCCCAGCCCAAAGTTCACCGTCCAACGGATAATCAGGCAAAGGTCCTGTAAACCAATCTGGGGCGTAGATTCGATTACCATTTCTCGTCACGAGATGTTGCCCAGTCCAATAAGCGCGAACACCATCAAGTTTTTCGCTATACCAATATTCAGACACATCAATGCCATCCTGATAGCTTTGTGCAAGAGAAACTGGTGGTGCGAAAGACGTATCCGCTTGAGGCTGTGAAGACGCTGCCATAACAGCCAGCGCAATTAATGTCATTTTTAATGGCATAAGAAGACCTTGTACAAAAAATCGCCTTTATTGAAACGTAAGTCCTCTCGATGACCTATTTATTACTAGTCATTCTTCGACTCATAACAATCAACATTAGTAATAATTTGCAAAGATAATCATAAACTTTAGACAGGTTTTGCATTTAGTCGTTACACGTTATTCACGTAAGGCGGATGGTTCGTCAATCGAGTTGGAATCTAATCATGACGAGCCCCCAGCTCTAACGACTTCTTTCGGCTCAAAACCTCTTATAAGCAAACCATTTCTCTGTGCGTTTTTGATTCTCAATTTGAGAATCAGTCCTTTCTCAAATTGAACAATATCATTAACAATATTTAACTATTTGATTTTTAATTAATTTCAAATTGGCACGTTACCTGCTCTATATCCAATTAGAAAAACAAACGGAGACAGAGTCATGGAACTACGCAAACTAGAAATCAATCAAGACAAGTTAGCCATTGAGTTTTTTGGTGACTTAGATGCAAGCGGCTGTCGACAAGCACAACATCACATTGATGAGGTAATTCACAACAATCATCACAAAGAAGTCGAAATTAACTTACAGCACGTCCAATTTCTTGATTCTTCAGGGATTGGTGCCATTGTTTACTTATATAAGCGTCTAGTTGAACGTGAAAGAAGCATGAGTATTGAAAACGTATCAGGCCAACCTTTAGAAATCATGAGCTTGCTTCGTATCAACCATGCCATTCCCGTTAACTCAAAAGGACACTAAAAATACCGGTTTAAACGGAGGTTGGCATGGTAAATCTTATACGACGATATGCATTAAGCGGTCTTGTTGTCGGCATGTTTGGTTGTTCGTCGTTTGACTACCCAGAACACGGAAAAGGTGGCTTGGCGGAAAGCTATCAAGATATCTCGATCGAGAATTATCAGTTTTCCCCTGTGATGCCTGACGAGCCTTTAGGTCCAGAACATGGGTTAAGGTTTGATTGGCAACTGACCAAGTTACATCTAGACGCACTAATCCAAGAGGGCGCGCGCTGGTGTTTTCCTGCGGCAGTTGTTCAGGCCCTTGAAAAACAAAATAGAATTGCGCGCGAGTTAGAAGGTGGGCTTTTACTCGACGCTGCCAACGACCTTGTGATTCAGCGTCGACGCTTAAACCAGCTCGAACAACAACTCGACTACGTACTGAGCCAAACCACTTGCACACCGCCCGATGATATTGAAGCACTACGTAGCGACCTAAACATAGTCTCGGATATCTATGCACTACTTAATATCGACAACCAGTTTGCTGTCGATTCAGCAGAAATCAACCCGAAGTACATGGGACATTTGGCAGAAGCAGCCTACATTTTACGTGACCACCCTAACCTATCTCTTGTAGTAACGGGGCATGCGGATGCAACTGGAACACCCGATTACAACCAGAAACTTGCTCAAGCGCGTGCAGAACAAGTAAAGCGTTACCTAACCGTATTTGGTATCACTTCAGAGAGAGTCACTACCAAATCTGTCGGAGATAACCTGCCACTCTATGAAGGTGAAACATCCGCCGTGCGTTTAACTAATCGTCGAGTAAGCATCGAGGTTATTAGCCCTAATTCAGATAGCGATACCTCAATAAACCGAAACCCAACGGCAGGAGGCGCGCTATGAACACGATGAAACCATTTATCCTCTTAATGTTGTTGTGTCTGGTCGCGTGGGTACCTTCTTCCATAGCGGATGAAAGCAATACTGTTAAGGTCGGTGATTTAATACAGATTAACTTACCCGGAGAGGCGTCGTTAAACCAAGGGTTTCAGGTTGATCGTCGTGGACGAATTAATTTACCAGAAGTCGGCCCTGTATTAGTGGCCGGCTACAATGAACAACAACTCCAAGACGTGATTATCGACAGGCTAAAGACCGTGTATCGTGACGTTAACAACGCTCGAGTTTTTATTAAACAGCAACAGTTGTTAGTGTCCGTTCAAGGCTACGTGGTCAAACCCGGTGAGTATACCTTACCTTCTGGGTCCAACATTCAAATGTTTGTTTACGAAGCTGGCGGCCTGCGCGCAGGGGCTCAGCTTGATAAAATGATCGTGAAACGTGGAAATAGAAGCATTGAATTTGACTACAAACGCTTCCTTGATACGGGTGACAATAGCCAGCTGCCAAAACTAGAATCACTGGATGTCTTATTTGTTCCCGCTTCCCCACTCGTAGGGAATATTGAGCAAGAGTTTGATGCAGCAAAACTCGCGAATTCAGGTGACAGCGCAGATTCCGCTCGTGCAATCAAAGTCTTTGGTGAAGTCAACGCACCTGGCTCGTTCTCACACAAGCCAAACACCACGCTAGTTGATGTCGTAATGCGAGCTGGCGGCGTGACACGATATGCCAGTGTCGAGCAAATTCGCGTGATAACAAACAATAACCCAACCATGTTTAACCTGAAAAAGTACCTTGATACTGGAGACCAAAGCCTACTGCCGGAGATCCTGCCAGGTGCCACCATCTTTGTCCCAAAACAGGAAGAAGAAATCAAAACAGGTGCAAATGTGGTTTACGTGATGGGTGAAGTCGCCCATCCTGGGGCATACGAAGGCAAGCAAGGCGCTAGCTTCATGGATATCCTCGCCAACGCTGGCGGGCCCACTCGCTACGCAGAATCTCGCCAAATTCGCGTTATAAAAGCCGATGGCAAAGTCATCAAATTCGATCTTACCGCGCATACAGAAGGACTATCTTCAGCCAGACCACCAAATGTTGGACCAGGAGACGCGATTTTCGTACCGGAGAAAACCGATTTCAATGAGAAGTCTTGGTTAAAAGTAGCACCTAGTCGAGCGGTCGCAGTGATGGGAGAAGTTGTTCGCCCTGGACGCATCGAGTGGTCAGACGAAATGGATTTGATTGATCTGCTTGCACACGTTGGTGGCCCAACTCGACGAGCTGATACCACCAAAATTGAAGTCGCCAATAACGGTCAAATGACACAATTTGACTTAGACCAATACATTCTGGATGGCTCACCAACATCAAGCCTACCTCGAGTTTCCGCTGGTACAGTCGTAAGGGTACATGCATTGCCTGACGACCCATCCGATAATAAGTCGCAATGGGTAAGCCAAAGCTCTGACGCATCGATATACGTTTTCGGGCAAATCAATGCACCTGGGCGCTATCGTTTCACCGAAGATATGCATTTTCTGGATATTTTATCTGCCGCCGATGGACCGACAATGGATGCAGATATTCACAACATCCGTGTCACACACCGAGGCCTAGGTTATGCCAAAGTGAGTAAATTGAATTTATCGATGTACTTTGAAACAGGCGATGAGTCAATTCTGCCCCACGTTCGTCCTGGTGATACCATTTACATTCCAGAAAAAAACAAAAACTGGTTAGATCGTTCAAAAGAGTCCACGGTACGCGTATTAGGTGAAGTAAGAGACCCAGGGCGATACGTATTTAATGACAACATGACTGTGCTTGATCTGTTAGCGGAAGCAGGAGGACCAACTGACAATGCCTACCTTGAAAAGATCAGTGTGGTCAATATGTCTTGCTGCCAGGGCCAAGCCCGAACATTTGATTTGGTGAACTTTAGTAAAACAGCCAACATTTATGAGCTGCCAGTCATTCGCGCAGGCGACACGATTTACATTCCCCATAAAGACGAAAGCTTTGTTGAAAAAGCGAGGGCCGGATTAAGAGATATTTTACAAATAACCACAACCATCGTGTTAATAGGAGCGTTGTAATGACTATTCCTGCAACTCACGCTGAGATTGAGCAAATTTATCTTCAGAGTGAACAGAAAGGCCACAAAACGATTTGTGTTGTGGGTTGTAAATCTGAAGATGGTGTCACTTCCGTGGCTTCATCTCTTGCAGAGCGCTTGGTTTTAGCAGGCCACAATACTTTGTATGTAGACCTTAACTTATTCAAACCCGCTTATCACACTGTTCACGAATTTGATGATGACGAGAAGGTTGGCCATTTGATCACACGAGAGAATACACATCAAACTTTAGTCGGCCTCCCTGCTCCGTCTCTCGCCAGCACTCAGTTAGCGTACCGAGACCCAACAACGCTGAAACAAAACATTGCACAATGGTTAACGCAGTACGAGCGCGTCGTGATAGATACATCACCACTTCTTAGTGTCAACCGAAGCAATATTGCGCCTCAAGTGATTGCTGGCGTATGTGATGCTACTTTGTTAGTAGCGCATTATGGCTCTACGACTGCAACCCAGCTCGAGCAAGCCAAAAAGCTACTCGATGCTAGCGATGCGAACTTGATTGGTTCTGTACTGAACATGAAGCACACTCCAAGCCTGAAAGATGAGTTAATCCGCCAAGTTTCCAAGCTGCGTTTCTTACCAAAAAAGTGGAAAGAAAAACTGTCTCAGCAAATTAAAAAAAGCGAACTGTTTATGTTATAGGGAGCGCTATTATGACGATAAATAATACATTGACTATCGAGCAAGAATTAGTGGATGAGCATATTCTTCAGCAAATGATCAAAGATACGTGCGCCGAAATCATCCCTACCTTGATTGAGCACTATGTCGAAGAGTCACGCGATCGCATGGAGAAAATAGAGCAAGCATTAAGCACAAAAGACCTTCAAACATTAGAGTTCGAGGTTCACACACTGGGCAGTTCTGCTCTCGCTCTAGGCAATCGAACGCTTTCAAGACAAGCAAGAATGATTGAGAAGTACTGTGTCGAAGGAAAAATACCAAAAGCATTGGAGCTTTGTGAAACACTTCCTCAACTCGCCAATGAATCGTTTGATGCGTTAGAAAAGCGAAAAGCTCAAGGGTTTGAGTAGTATCAGTGTCTTACTCCCTAGCGAAGCATCGCGTTTGATAAAGCGCGATGCCGACATCATCTCAGAAATTTAGGCTCCAAATTCAGTCACCCTCGCCAAGCCACACACCTTGAAATTATTTGGGTATAACTTAATCAATTAAAAAGTATGGATTTTTCGCAAATTTCCTACCTTGTGCTAATACTTAAATAACGCTTTTCTCAAATTGAGAATTTTCAGCACTAGAGAGCTATAAACCACTCATAATGCCAAATAGTAGTGCTGACAAAAATCATAAAAAATGAAACAAACTACGTTGGGATGGGACTATGAGACCAAGGGTGTTACTGGTAGAGGACTCTACTTCACTAGCCATACTTTATAAGCAGTATGTGAAAGACGAACCTTATGACATTTTTCATGTCGAGACAGGTCGCGAAGCGATTCAATTTATTGAAAGAAGCAAACCTCAGCTCATCATTCTCGATTTGAAACTGCCCGACATGTCTGGCGAAGACGTGTTGGATTGGATCAACCAGAATGACATTCCTACGTCCGTTATTATTGCTACGGCACACGGCAGCGTCGACTTAGCCGTTAATCTAATTCAAAAAGGTGCGGAAGATTTCTTAGAAAAGCCCATAAACGCTGATCGCCTAAAAACGTCAGTTGCATTGCACCTTAAACGCGCCAAATTGGAAGATTTGGTGGAAAATATTCAGTCCAAGTTTGATCGCCACAACTATCACGGATTCATCGGTTCAAGTCTCCCGATGCAGGCGGTATACAAGACCATTGATGCTGTTGCGCCAACTTCTGCCAGTGTGTTTATTGTGGGAGAAAGTGGCACAGGTAAAGAAGTTTGTGCTGAAGCCGTCCACCGCCAGAGCGACCGTAAAGACAAGCCTTTTATTGCAATTAACTGTGGGGCTATTCCACGAGATTTGATGGAAAGTGAGATTTTTGGTCACGTTAAAGGGGCCTTTACTGGAGCAACAACAGATCGAAAAGGTGCGGCGACGCTGGCACATGGTGGCACGCTTTTTCTTGATGAGCTGTGTGAAATGGAACTTGAGATGCAAAAGAAGTTGCTCCGCTTTCTACAAACGGGCACTTACACCCCTCTTGGTGGCATTCGAGAAATGAAAGTGGATGTGAGAATCATTTGTGCCACTAACCGAGATCCATTAACAGAGGTAGAAGAAGGTCGTTTTCGTGAAGACTTATACTACCGTGTGCACGTTATACCTATCGATATGCCCCCATTACGTGAACGAGGAAGTGACATTGTCACGCTTGCCAAGCACTTCTTGACCACTTACGCCAAACAAGACAAAAAGAAATTCTCAACAATCGACAGCGAAGCTCAACATATCATCAAGCATTACGAATGGCCGGGTAATGTAAGGCAACTACAAAACATCATACGTAACATTGTGGTGCTTAATAACGACGAAAAAGTCACGGTGAGCCACCTACCCGCTCAACTTACTAAAAAGTCTAAAGTGACGAAAACAACGACGCCTGCGCATGTTGCTCAAGAGTCAGCAAACATTGCACCAATCACACCACCACCTGGTTATACTGAGGAACCTTCACCTTCTGCGGTCGAACCGTCGATTACCGCAGCGGAGCAGCCTGGTACACCGTCCTCTGCTGCTACCTCACCGTACTTTAACTCTGATGGAACCATTCGTCCTATGTGGCAAGTAGAGCGTGAAGCAATTCAAAACGCAATCGCGTACTGTGATGGCAACGTCCTCAACGCCGCTGTCATGCTGGAGTTAAGCCCATCTACGGTTTACCGAAAAAAACAAGCGTGGGAAGCGGATGAAATTAATCTCGAACAATCTTGATAAACCTGCCATTGGTGAAATTTGGATCTTGCTTGATAGCCGTCTATTCGGCGGCATTGAAAGTCACGTTATCGAGCTAGCTCGGGGATTAATCGCCTTTGGAAACAAAGCTCGAGTTGTGCTAACCACTGAGTATTCGCCAGCCGCTCAGATTGTACAGAAGGCAAAAGAAGCCGCGATCCCTGTGAGTTACTTAAACTATTTGTCTGGCGAGCCCAATAAAGCTTTAAAAATTAAACACCTAACAAGCGCCGTCGCCAATCACCAACCCTCAGTGGTTCACTCCCATGGTTATAAAGCGTCGATTTTGTCGCGCTGCGCCAAACTGCTCACCCGTACGTTTCCTCGTTTGATTTCAACTTATCATGCTGGTGAATCTTCCTCAGGAAAGCTATGGCTATACGATTGGCTTGATAGAGGCTCAGGCAGCCTATCTGACCATTGCTTTGCTGTCAGTCCAAGTATTCAGCGCAAAGTTTTTTGTTCTTCAGAACTGCTGAATAACTTTGTTTCGATTCCCAAAAGTCAACTCAACTATCAGGAGATCGCTTTTGTCGGCCGATTGAGTCAGGAAAAAGGCGCCGATCAATTTATTGAGGTAGCGAGGCTCTGTCCAACATTACAGTTTAGTGTGTACGGTGATGGCCCGGAAAAAGAGTCGCTTAATCAAACTGCCCCTTCAAATGTGACTTTCTTCGGCCATCAAACCGATATGGAAGGTGTTTGGGAAAATATCAGCGTACTTATCATCTCTTCTCGTTATGAGGGTCTTCCAATGGCGGCGCTTGAAGCCATGTCGAGAGGCATTGCCGTGATGAGCTTACGTGTAGGTCGTCTTCCAGATATTATCCAAACGGGTAAAAATGGTTTTATCGTCGAAGACATTCCCTCTCTTGCTAAATGTCTTCATGACTGGATGTCGATTGGTGAAGCGCAACAATCACTCATTCGCCAGAATGCTCGACAAACCATCATTGATGATTTCTCAGCGCAAAGTGTGATTCCCGTATTGCTACAAAAATATCAAATTGAAACGGATCACTAATCCATATTGGTTCTCAATATGAGAATGATGAGTTCCAAACATAAATATCATAGAAGATTCAATCACATAAACTAATGGCATATTTTGGCATCTCTATTGCAGCTCAGCAGTTAACGCAGATTAATGATGAGACAGAGGTGACTTATGACTACGCCAAAACGCATTCTATATGTTCATTATGGTGATAATTGGATTCGCGGCAGTGAAGTGGTGCTTCTGGATCTCATTTCAGGAATCGACCGCGATAAGTTTGAGCCATTCGTATGGTCCAACTGCCAACCATTAATCGATAAGTGCCAATCGCTCGGAATTGAAGCGGAACATTCAACCTTCAATTTGGTGGGTGGTTGGAGCGCTCCGCGCTGGGATATTAGCGGGTGGAATAGCCTTATCAAACAAGGCTCAGCATTGATCGAAAAGCACAACATCGACTTGGTACACGTCAATAGCGGCGGCCCTTGTCAATGGATGTGTTTGGCTGCTCGCATGAATCATATACCACTTGTCACGCAACTTCATTGCCATTATACATTGCGCGATCGCTTCTCTCTCGGACTTCACCTCTCTCCAAAATTGATTTGCGTTAGCAAAGATGTTGGACGCGAAATTCTTCAGGACGGCTACCCACATAACCAACTTCATGTCGTACACAACGGCGTGTCACTTCAAGGCGTGGATACACCCATCGACATTAAAGATCGCCTCGGAATCCCATCACAGGCCTTTACCTTTCTGTCGGTGGGTTCGCTGATTAAGCGCAAAGGGTTCGACCGCCTTATTCGCGCAATGCGCATGCACAACTACCACCACCACAACCCTCACCTTGTTATTGTTGGTGACGGCGAAGAAAGAGAAGCATTGCAACAGCTTGCCGCGGATCTTGGTATCCAAGAGCGAGTGCACTTTGTCGGGGAGCAACACAATGCCGGAGAGTGGATGTGTGGTAATGCAGACGCTTTTATTAGCGGCGCCTATGAAGAGGCCTTTGGTCTCGTGCTCGGGGAAGCGGCTTTAGCTCAACTGCCTATCGTGGCTCCTAAAACGGGAGGCATTCCTGAGTTGTTCGAGCATAATCACTCTGCATTGCTGTACCAGAACAGTGGAATGGCGAGCCTGTTAAACGCGATTCAACAAGTCATGCAAGACGCGGCATTAAGAAACAAGCTGGCGGAAAACGCTTACCTACATGCTAGCCAGCACTTAACGACGACTGCATCTATCAACGCTATTGAACGTATTTACGAAGGTGAACTTAATAATAACGCCATTACACCAATGCCAATGACTCACTGCATGAAGCCTCTTTCACGCTGGTTGAGCATCAATTGAGGAGCCCGGTCATGAAACGTGTATTGATGTTCGACGCCATCCCAATGCAAGGTGGATCCAAAATCGCGAATGCAGAGCTCCTTAAGCAGTGCGATAAGCTGAACGTGATTGGTTATCTACTCACTACAAATCCAGAGCATTGGGCGTCACTGCTTAGTGATACACCGCGTGTGCAAGTTATAAAAATAAAACCATCACCATTTAACTCGACTCATGGCCTGACCTACTGGTTGATGAACGCTTACTACTTTCTCCAACTTCTCTACGCGTGCATGAAGCTGCCAAAAATAGATAGCTTTTTGGGCCTATCTTGCCCAAGTAATGATATGCCTTTGTACTTACTACGATTAATTAGCAAAAAGCCTGTGGTACAGATGGTTCATGGTCCTATTGGACGATCGAGATCTGCTGGCTACTGCTTAGTAAAAGCATCGGCAATTTACTACTTGGCAAACACCCGCGAATCAATGGTAGAAGCATTACAGGCCTACCTCAAAACAGAGAAGCCAGCCACCGAACGCTATTGGTGTGGTTTGAATACATCTACGTTTGTTAATGGATTATCGAAAGATCGCTGGCCAAAACAAGCGAATCCGATTTCAAGCCGCGTTTTCTGGGCAGCTAGCTTACTAAAATGGAAGAACATCGATCTTTTGCTTGATGCTTTAACACTTGATGAGTCGAAAAAGATCAAATCCACCGTGTGTTACATCAAACCTAATGTGGCAGGTGTGGAATATTCAACACCGGACTTCAACACACAAGGTGTTGAATGGCATGAGTGCCCAAACAACTTAGATGAATTGCGTTCACAGTGTGGTGTGTTTGTTTCCACCAGTCTCAACGAACCTTTTGGGTTATCTATTTTGGAAGCTCTCGCTGCAGGTATGTGTGTCGTCATTCCACATGATGATAGTTATTGGGACCGCGTGTTAACTCACGGCCGAAATTGTATTAAATACACGCCTAACAATGTGGCTTCGTTGCACAACGCAATTCGCCTTTTGAATGAATCGCCGTGGATGAAAGTAACGATGGGTATCGAAGCACTCAATGTTTCTCAACTATACACAGCCGAACGTTGTTATTTACCAATCGCCCAGCACCTCGCTAGCGAAATTGCTACCAACAATGATTGCACACTCAAGACACCGCAAGACATCAAAGGATATGATCATGTCTAAAGCAATGACCAACATGACGCTATTTGCTATCGCCTTAGTGATCAATAAAAGCATCAGCCTAATCATGCTGCCTGTATTGCCCCACTTTCTCTCACCAGAACAAATGGGCAAGCTTGAGCTTCTAACAACCTTTGGTGTTGTTACGACCTTGTTTGTCAGTTTCGCTTTGCATGAAGCGCTTTATCGATTCGTCGGCGTTGAAAAGGATCAAAATACGCGCACAAGCCTACTAAACCAGCTGTACTCACTTGCTTTACTCATCGCTGGCGTCGTCGCTCTTAGCTTGCTCACTATCATTTTAATCGCCCCCATTCCCGCGCCTTTTACGCGAGTCGAATTTGCTATTGTTATGTTTGCCATCGTTCTAGAAGGCAGTATTGCAATCGGTACTGCCTGGTTAAGAACACAAGACGACAAAGCAAGAACTCTGCTTAACGTCATGGTCACTACCACCATTTTTCAGGTCATTTTTATCGTCGCGGCGCTGTCTGTTCATCCCCATGTTATTTCTGTTTTGTGGGGTGGCTTGTTGGCTGCTATTACTCAATTTGTTTGGCTGCACATCGTTAACAGTTACAATGTCACCCTTCCTAAACTGACATTGGCAAAACAATACCTAAACTACTGCCTACCAATGATGATGGCCGGTTTAGTAGCATTTTGTCTCAATGGCGCTGAGCGCTGGTTCATTGGTGCCAACACTTCTCTTGCGACGTTAGGGATTTACGCGATAGCGGTAAAATTTGCAGTGGGCATGTGTATTTTAGTGCAGCCGTTTGGCATGTGGTGGATGCCACGTCGATTTAACTACTTAGAAGGGCGCAAGAACACTGAAGCAGTACGCATCACACACTTAGGTATGATTTACATTACAGGTTTGAGTGTAGTGGTCGGCACATTAGCAATGGTGATGATCACCCACTTACTGCCAGAAACCTATCATGAGGCGGTACTATTCAGCTTATTCTTGCTACCTATCGCCATGTTAAAAGAATGGAGCGAGCTGATTAACATCTCCATTTTGTACAAGCGTCGTACTCGCTGGCTACTGGGTATAAATGTCGTCTCTGCGTGCGTTGCGATTGCTTTGCTGTTTGGCTTATCTTCTCTGGGTATTTATGGTGTGTTCATTGCGCTTTATTACGCACAACTGTGTAAGCTGGGCCTGACTTATGTAGTAGGCCAACAATGTATGACGTTGCCTTTTCACCTAAGTCTGATGGTTTTATTACAGATTATATCCGGTGTGGCACTGTTCCTGCTTCACTCTTCACAATCAATAGGAATCGCCATCGCAATTTGCATTTTGACATGCAGTTTGCTGGCAGGGATAGCCACTCGCTACATGAGTAAAGAGACGCTCAATGCTCTCACTCGATACATAGTGAAACGGCGTGGACAGGTGAAGAGATACTCGTTATGAATGAAACCAAGGTGAGAACAAAACAGTCCATCGCAGCACTGACGATCACTGTCGGTATCGGCCTGCTTTGGGTTGTTATGCCTCATCCCATTTTGATTGTTGCGTTGTGTTTCGCACCACTCGCGTTACTGTTTGTTCTCAATCAAACGTTTTGGCTTGTCACACTGTTCGTTATTTTTTCATTCTTTCGTATTCACGAAGCCTTTCCTGTTATCTATAACTTCAAGATCCCATTACTGTTATCATTGGGGGCACTCGCCGCACTCGCTTTTCACCTTCTTATAAGCCGCCAGATTACAGCTTTTTGGCACCCTTCATTAAAGTGGCTGTGTATATTTTGGGGTCTGGTGATCATCGGAATCATATTCGCTTCCAGTCGTGATATCGCAATAACGGTGTTCAAAAACACCTATTGGAAAATCATCATTATGACGTTGGCCATCACCTGGCTTATTACTAAACCTTCGCAGCTCGCACAGATGTCAAAAGCAATTATTTTCGCCGGATTATTGATTGGCTTAGTGGCATTACAAAACGCTGCGAATGGCATTGATTTGGTTGAAGGGACGCGCGTGTCGATAGGACGATCCATAGGTTCAGTACTTGGCGATCCTAACGATTTGGCACTAGTGCTGATGTTTCCCCTTGCCTTTACCGTTAGTCAATTGATGGAGAAGCATTCCCCCAAGCATCTCAGGCTCTTTGCCCTTATCACCTGTTTGGTTTTGTTCTTTGCGATCATTGAGACGCAGAGCCGCGGGGGGTTACTAGGTTCACTGTCTGTATTTGCCTACTTTGCTTTTAAACACATCAAAAGCAAAACATTAGTCTTGGTATTAGGCGCTATCGCAGCGATCGTACTCTACGCATTCGCTGGTATTTCAGGACGAGAATCGGGGGGAGCAGCTGAGGATGGTATAGATGCCTCTGCGATGGGGCGACTTTATGCGTGGGAAGCGGCATTTAAAATGGCGCTGCATCACCCGTTGACTGGCGTAGGTCTAGATAACTTCTATTTTAATTACTATTTCTACAGCCCACACTGGGATGGTATCAACCACGCCGTCCATAGTACTTGGTTTGGCGTGTTAGCAGAAACGGGTTTTGTCGGGCTCGCGGTGTTCATTACTTTAATTGTGTCATTGATCCGCACCTCTTTGCATTCCATCTCATTGCTGACACCAAAATCAGATTACACCCTCTCTGTAGGAGCAAACGCCGTGTTAAGTGGGCTTATCGGTACCATCGTATCAGGCACGTTTCTGACTCAAGGTTTCACTTGGCCAATTTACATTCTAGCGGCGTTAACAGTTGTCGTTAGCCGAATTGTTCAAAGTGACTGTCAAAATGAGAAATCCTAGTTTCAAATATAAACAAAACCCATAACTCACTGTTTTAAAATGGCTAATTCCTTGGCACGCATTGTGATTACTCACTTAATTAGTAATCAAATAACCAAGACTCAAGGAGAGCCACATGACAGACATCGTAGTATTTGGAGAAGATTTTGGTGGGTTACCCTCTTCCACTCAGCATATTGTCAAGCGACTAGCAGCGAACCATCGCATCCTTTGGGTTAACTCCATTGGCCTTCGTCAACCTAAGCTGGATTCTAAAGACATACAGCGTGCGTTAAACAAACTCACTCGTGTATTTCATAACGTAGGCTCACACAAGCCAACATTGGACTCTGAAACAAGCCCAAACATTCACATCATCAACTTGCTCACCATTCCTGCCCCTAGCTCTGCATTAGCAAGAAAAGTGGCCGCTAAGATGATGAAACACCAACTCAATAAACAATTACAAGCTCTTGGTTTTGATAAGCCTGTATTTTGGACGTCGCTCCCGACTGCTGCCGATCTTTGTGCAGAAATGAACCCACGTGGACTGATTTACTATTGTGGCGATGACTTTAGCGCTTTAGCTGGTGTTGACCACGACACGGTGGCCAAGCACGAACGTACTCTTGTTAATGCGGCCAGCGTTATCTTTACGGCAAGCGAAACACTCTCCACCAAATTTCCATCTGGTAAAACCGTCACTTTGCCTCACGGTGTCGACGTTAGTCTGTTTTCTGAGCCAGCACCTAAGGCTGAAGATTTTCCTAATAATGGTCGCAAAGTGCTGGGCTTTTATGGCAGTTTGTCTGAATGGTTAGACTACGACTTAATTGCCCAAGTCGCAGACCAAGCGCCTGACTGGGATCTCGTGTTCATCGGCCCTAACGAGTTCAGTGATAATCCACTTCCACAAAGATGCAACGTATACTACCTGGGCCCGAGAGCGCATCACACTCTGCCACGTTACTCCCAACACTGGGATGCCAGTTGGTTGCCCTTTGTTGATAACGCTCAAATCAAGGCATGTAATCCGCTCAAACTTCTTGAGTACTTGGCAACAGGAACCCCTGTTATCAGCACACCGTTTCCTGCATTAATGCCCTACAAACATATGCTTCATGTGGTTCAAGATGTCGAAGACGTGCGTGCCAGTCTCGATCACCTCCTACCGCCACCGACAGATTCAAAGTCATTTGTTCAACAGCAAAGCTGGGAAGCAAGAGCCAACCAAGTTGATAAATTAGTGAGGGCGCTATGAACGATTTAAGAGAAAACCTCAGCGTACTGTTACATGGAGCTTGGAGACGTCGCTACATGATCGTTATTCCTATGCTTGTATTGCCTGTGCTGGGTTTCATCGTAAGTAAACTGGTTCCGACGACTTATGTTGCTCATACCAGCATGCTTATTCAAGAGACAGCGAAAATGAACCCGTTCCTTCAAGACCTTGCCGTCTCAACAATGCTTAAAGACCGATTGAGCGCACTCAGTACTCTGCTAAAAAGCCGACACGTTTTGTATTCTGTCGCAAAAGAACAATCGCTGATCAATGACGAGATGAGTGCAAAAGAGCAAGAGTTCATCATAAAAGATCTTGCGTCGCGCCTGTCTGTTCAGCCACTCGGTAAAGACTTCATTCAAATTCAATTGCAAAGTGGTAAATCAGAAGGAATGGAGTCGATGCTCCTCTCTGTCAGAGAGCATTTCGTCGAACAGCTTTTGGCTCCTGAGCGTTCTTCGATTAAAGATTCGAGTCATTTTTTGACTATCCATATCAACAAACGCAGGGAAGAACTAGACAAGGCTGAACAAGCTTTTGCAGAGTATAAAAATACTTACTCAGACGCGACACCCGAAATGCAAGCTCAAAGCCTTACTCGCCTTGCTAGCCTCAAACAAACGCTAGCCGAAAAGGAGGCGGAGCTTGCTGGTGTTTCACGAAGTCTAGGCAGTTTGGATCAACAACTATCCAAAACGAACCCGGTTATCGGTAAACTGGAAGAGCAAATCATCGACATTCGTAGTGAACTTACCCTGCTTCGCGCTAAATACACAGAGGCGCATAGTTTAGTGCAAGGTAAGTTGCGAGAATTAAACCGGTTGGAGCAGGAACGCTCGGTACTCTTGAACTCTAAACAACCAGAACTAAACAGTGCTCAACTATGGGATATCGCGAGCAATACCACAGTAAACAGTCTTGGCGAAGCACAGCCTCTACTTGTCTCCCAACTACATCAATTACAAATGATGCGCGGACGTTTTGAAGCACTTACGGAAGAAACCAACAGCTTGCGAGACATGATCCAAGAATTAGAGCGAAATGCGCACCAATTTGGGAGCACAGCGACAGAAATCAACCGCTTAGCTCGTGACGTCGCAGTGAAGAGAGAAATGTATGATGAACTCGTCGAACGCTATGAGATGGCCCAACTAACGGGTTCTTTGGGAGAGTTTGAAGAGAATAAGCGCGTAAAAATCATTGATGAACCGTTCACGCCAACGATTCCAACTAACTTACCTAGTTTTGTATTTGTCATTTTAGGATTTATTGGTGGCGCTGGTTTAGGCATTGGATTAGCGACGATACTAGAGTTAGCCGATAACTCTATCCGCTCTAAAAGAGCATTAGAAAAACACCTTGGTGTTCCTGTCATCACCACTTTACCTAACGTAGTGTACGGAAACTAACCGCCATAAGAACTCATTTACAAGCACTCGGTCGGCGAGTGCTTTTCTTTTACTACTGCCTTATACAGCCTCATAGCATGTCCACTAATATGAATCTCAAATTGAGAATAAACATAAAGTCTCACAAACATCAATATTAACCCATTGTTTTTAAATGATTAATTTTTTGGCACGCAGTCTGCAATTCCTAAATAAACAACGAACTCAACGAGGGTTTGAAAATGGAATTCAGACAAAAACACAATAACACTAAGCACAGCAAAAAAGTGATATTACACGTCGTGCAACACTTAGCTCCTGGTGGTTTAGAAACGCTCGTACTAGAAATGCTTCGTTTTGCGCAGCCAAACCATTCCGTTTTTGTCGTGAGCTTAGAAGGAAGCAAAGAACATGCACTACAAGGCTGGCAAAAACTATTGCCCTACCAAGGCCAACTGCACTTTCTTAATAAGAAACCTAGATTCAGCGGAAAAACCATCAGTACGCTGACTTCCATGCTCAAAGGACTTAAGCCTGACGTGGTCCACACCCATCATATCGGCCCACTTCTGTATGGTGGTATTGCTGCACGTTTAGCGCACGTACCTGTAGTGATTCATACCGAGCACGACGCATGGCACCTTAATAACAAAAAATCAGCTCGACTACAGTCCCTTTTGCTAACGATGATTCGCCCGCAAGTAGTTGCCGATGCTAACTTTGTCGCCCATCAAATACAGACTAAGTTAAAGTATCGCAAAGTTTGTACTATCCATAACGGGATTGACTGTCAGAAGTTTAAAAGCGGTGACCAAACGGCAACAAGACACTTGTTTGAACTTCCAACCGACAAAATCGTGATTGGCGTTGCCGGGCGTCTAGAAGCAGTTAAAGGCCATAAAGTGCTTATCGAAGCATTCTCTCATCTTACGCCAAACACACACCTAGCCATTGCTGGAGATGGTTCTCAGCGAGCTCAATTGGAAGCACAAGTTAGAACGTTAAAACTTGAAGATCGAGTAACCTTTTTAGGCTTGGTCGACGATATGCCCAGCTTTTACCAAAGCCTAGACTTGTTTTGCTTACCATCACTTCAGGAGGGCTTTCCTCTCTCAACCCTCGAGGCTCAAGCATGTGACATTCCTTGCGTCGCAACGGATGTTGGCGGCGTGAAAGAGACGCTCTGTCCGAACAACAGCACACTGGTTGAAGCAAATCGCGTGTTTTCGTTGGCAGAAGCGTTATCACAACAACTGGAATCATCACACCGTTCTCCTCGAACTTTTATTCTCAAACACTTTGATATCAGAGACATGGTGAGTCGCTACTCACGTTTGGCCAAGGAGGCTAGCTATGAATGATTTACTTTGGATTATAGGGTTTGGTTTATCCGCATTTTTGATTGTCTATCATCACGTTGGGTACCCACTGCTCCTTAAATGGCTTCCTTTAAAACGGCAAGCCGAAACCAAAGCACCATTTGTAGAGCGAGCTTACAAAGCCTCCAAAACAGATAACCAGCTACCCTCTATTACTGTCATCGTGCCCGCCTACAATGAAGAACAATGGATAGCAGAGAAGATCCGTAACCTTGCGAGCCTAGATTACCCGAGGGATAAATTAAGGGTAGTGATCGCATGTGATGGCTGCACAGATAACACAGCCGAGATTGCTCAAGCGACAATTCAAGAAGCAATCTGCTCTGATACTCTGTTCATTATTAATGATCACCAAGTCAATCGCGGTAAAGTTGCCCTACTCAACGAAGAAATGCGTCATGTTAGCTCGGACATTACCGCACTGAGTGACACGTCGGCATTGATTTCTTGCGATTCTCTGTTGCTAGCTAGTCAGCATTATCAAAATGAGAACGTTGGAGTGGTTAACGCAACATATCAAATAATGAGTACTGATAACCAAGGTGAAGCGGCGTATTGGCGATACCAGTCTCGAGTAAAGCATCAAGAATCCTTGTTAGGTTCAACGATTGGTTCCCACGGTGCATTTTACACTTTCAGAACTCACTTATTTGAACCACTGGAAGTCAGCACCATTAATGACGACTTTATTCTCCCTATGAGAATCGTTTTGCGAGGCTATAGCGCTATTTACGAGCCAAACATGCTGGCTCTTGAACTAGAACAGAGCTCAGACAACGCAGATTTCAAGCGGCGCCTAAGAATTTCAGCGGGTAACATGCAGCAGCTCATGCAATTAAAGCAATTACTGCTACCTCGTTATCGTGGCACTGCCTTTGCATTTCTATCGGGAAAGGTTCTGCGCTTAGCAACACCCTATTTGATGATTGTTTGCTTTATTTGCTCACTACTACTGGCACACAATCCGCTGTTTCAAGTAATGCTGTTCGCTCAAGTTGGCATTTATAGCATCGCGCTTATCACTTACTTGATGCCAGCACTTAACACAATTAAACCTTTTAAGCTGATTAGCTACATCGTCATTGGTCATCTCGCCAACTTTATCGGCGGTATGAAGTATTTACTCGGAATGGAAAATGGACGTTGGAAACGCGTCAACCAATAAGGAAAGCATCATGAAAAACTCACGCTACGATTCAAATGTATGCCACGCGAAAAGAACGTTTGATGTACTGGTTGCAATGCTTATTTTGGTCGTCACTGCACCGCTATTCCCATTTATCGCGCTAGCTATAAAAATCACATCGAAAGGCCCAGTGATCTATCGTCAACTGCGTGTTGGGCGCTGTACACCAGAAAAAATGGATCTTTTTCAAATCATGAAGTTTCGCACCATGTATATTGATGCAGAGCAACGCTCTGGCGCAGTATGGGCAACTGAAAATGATCCCCGCATCACGCCAGTAGGACGCTTTTTACGCAAAACGCGTTTAGATGAACTACCTCAACTGTTTAATGTGTTGAGAGGTGAAATGTCGATGATTGGGCCGCGCCCAGAACGCCCAGCTTTCTACCAGAAATTGGAAGATGAAATCCCCTATTTTGTAGAGCGCACATATGGCGTGTTACCAGGTATCACAGGCTTAGCTCAGGTTAACCAAGGCTATGATGCATGCATTGAAGATGTAAGACGCAAAGTTGGGTTTGACCACAGTTACGCACTAAGCTTAGGTTCGTTTTACTCTTGGATTTCAATGGACCTTTCAATCATGAGCAAAACATTCGTTGTGATGATTGACGGACGAGGTCAATAACTTCCGGTTCTGGTAACGGTCACTCTTGCCACTGGCGGCGCATCTTTTCTATCGTCGCTGGTGGCACGTCATGAATGCTTTGATACGCTCCGTGACACACTTTAATTTCCACCTCGATGCGCTTCTTCATGCAGTAGTCCATGTAACGCTTCATCTCCCAATGTCGAACAAACGTATTGCTCACAATCACGACTCTCCCTTTGTTCAACCACTTTCTAGTTTGCTGAAAACACCACTCATGCGCTTGAGGTAATTGAACCGGTTCAAAGTGATAATCACCTTCATCATTTTCAAAATACATGTCAGCTTCAAAATGCTTAGCACCAAGCTCTATTGCCAGTTGTTTTGCTAAGGTTGTTTTACCTGAACCCGGAAGTCCACGAATAAGAATGAGTTTAGCCAGTGACATAATGCAGTTTAATGAGGTGGAAATAAGCCTAAACTGTAACGAAATTATTGGAAAAGAAAAGTAGAAATAAAAAATGCCGAGCACATTAGGCTCGGCATTTAAACTCAATCATGGATCGTGTTGTATTTATTTGTAAGCTGGCAGTTCTGTTCTTAACCCTTTCACCAAACTTACGCACATCAACAGCAGAACAAAAGTAAACGGTAATCCTGTTGCAACAACACCCGATTGCAATGCTTGCAGGGCTTCTTTACCACCAACCCAAAGCATTACGGCTGCAATTGCGCCTTCAATACACGCCCAGAAAATGCGTTGCGGTACTGGTGCATCAATCTTACCACCGGCGGTAATACTATCGATAACCAGCGAGCCAGAGTCTGACGATGTAATAAAGAATACCAGAATCAGCACGATAGAAAGCATTGAAATCACTGAGCTATACGGAAGCGCATCGTAAACATGGAACAGAGTCAATGAAATATCAGTTAGGCCATTTGCACCTAGCTCACCAACTTTATTCACCACTTGGTCAAGCGCGATACCACCAAACACAGACATCCAAATCAAAGTAACAACTGTAGGAATAACGATGACTGCGAATAAGAATTCTCGAACCGTACGACCTTTAGACACACGCGCGATAAACATACCAACAAACGGTGACCAAGATACCCACCAAGCCCAGTAGAATACCGTCCAGCCGTGCATCCAAGTTTCATCTTCACGACCGTGAGGGTTACTCAATGGAATAATATTTTCAATGTAAGCCATTGTTGTGTCGCGTAGCGAGCTCCACGCCGTATCAAACGTGATGAAGGTAATGAAAATAAGCAGCGCAAACGCAACCACCATATTGACGTTACTCAGTAGCTTAACACCACCATCAATACCACGAATCACTGATAGCACCGCGATAAAGGTAACGAAGGTGATCACAATCATTTGTGTACCAATGCCGCCTTCTAGACCAAAGACATGGTTAATACCACTGGTCGCCTGCTGAGCACCTAGACCTAGCGACGTTGCAAGACCAAATAGCGTCGACAAAACGGCAAGGATATCAATAACGTGACCTAACCAACCCCATGCACGGTCACCAAAAATTGGATAGAACGCCGCGCGCAATGAAAGTGGTAAACCTTTGTTAAAGGCAAAAAACGCTAATGCTAGTGCAACGAGTGCGTAAATACTCCAACCATGCACACCCCAGTGGAACATAGTGGCACCCATCGCGAGGGATTTTGCTTCTTCGGTGTATGGTACTGCGTTAAGTGGCATTCCCCACCAATCAGTGAAATACGCGGTCGGCTCAGCCACACTCCAGAACAGAAGACCAATACCCATACCCGCGGCGAAAAGCATCGACAACCAAGAAACGGTTGAGTGATCCGGCGTTGCTTCTTTGCCTCCTAAGCGGATTTTACCTAGCGGAGAAAAAAGAAGAGCAACGGCGAACAATAAGAAGAAGTTTGTCGACCACATAAAGAACGCATCAAACTGTTCGATAATTCCGTTTTTTAGACCGTTTAATACGTCTCGAGCAGTGGTTGGCTCAACAAGAAGAAGTGAAATCAGACAGAAAACAACGAGCCCCGCACTAATGCCAAAAACCGGGTTATGTATATCGAATCCCCACTTTTGAACGTTATCCTGTCCAACCTGATAATCGGTTGTATCAATACTATATTTTTTAAATGCATTATCCATAAATACAAATTTAACGTGAATTTGAAACGCCCCTCAGGTGAGAAGAACTCCAATACCGCCCTCCATTAATTTGAACTCTAAAGTTTTAAAGCGGGACGAATTTTAGCAGCAATCACATATTTTTGCAAAAAGTCGTGATTTATTGCATTTTAAGCTCAATTCGAGACAGATGAAGGGGAAATAATATCAACACAAAAATTATGAGGTCTAACGATTGATTTTGTCGTAGGTTGTAGACTAGAAAAGACACAAGAAAGACTTAAGTTCATAGCCAGTCACTGCGCAAATAGAGAAGACCTCCGCTGATTTGGTTTCACAATTAACGACGAAACCAAATCAGCAAACCTTTCATCCAGCGAGCGTTATAAGAAATGGAAGGTGATGTTCCCTGTTACGCTGCTAACGGTATCGCTATCGCCTTCAATATCCACGCCAAACGCTTGATAACTCGCGCCCACAGACACATTGTCAAGCAAGAAGTATTCGGCACCAACACCATACATGTAAGAGACGCCATCATCTTTGTCTAAGTTTCTAAGTCCACCGTCATAATCAACGTTGAATGCATTGATGCCGCCTTTTGCGTAAACGTGTAACGGGCCGAAGTCGATACTAGGTTTCGCCGCTAAATAGAATGAATCAAAATCAGCACTACCCCTGCTGCCACTCAAAGATAAATCCACTTTGCCGTGATTAAAGTAGCCTGCTTCAATGCCAATGAACGGCAAAATACCAGTACCGACATGAATACCGTAGGTTGTATCATTTTCGCTGTCGATATCGGACTGACCAATTTGGCCACCAGCGTAAATCCAAGAGTCAGCCATTGCTGACGTTGAGCACAACGTTAGAGCGAATAACGAGAGTGTTTTTTTCATACTATCCCTTCCTGATCGATTCCTAAGCGAAACATTACGCAAACATGCGCATTTAATCGCCACTATATATTGGAAAGCATAGGCATTTTAAGACTCTAAAAGTGAATAATTTATGTTCAACTTTTGTTTTGTGACTTCCAGACAAAAAAACACCGACATAAAGCCGGTGTGTTTCATATGGTGTTAGAAAGCTTGACGCTTATAGGAAATGTAGTGTTGCGTTAACAGAGAACGTGCTGATATCGTCTTTACCAGCAGTGTAGTTCATGTAGCTAGCACCAACAGACATCGGGCCAAAAATGAAGTACTCAGCACCCACACCGTACATTAGGTCCAAATCGTCATCGTCTTTGCCGCCTTTCACTTTTTTGTCCCACTGATGGAAACCACCTTTTGCGTACACGTGTAGCGGACCGAAATCGATGCTTGGCTTAAGTGCCGCGTAGTAAGAAGTTAGCTTAGTGTCTTGACCATTTACGTTGAACTCACCGTGTTGTGTTACACCAGCTTCAACACCAATGATAGGTAGAATGCCTGTACCAACGTGAACAGAGTATGATGTGTCCGTCTCACCTTTGTAGTCAGACTGACCTACTGTTGCACCACCGTAAATCCAAGAATCCGCCATTGCCGCAGAAGATGCGCCAAGTAGCGCCACTGCTAATAGAGTTTTTTTCATCATCTACCTTTACTCTTTATTATTCCCACGTCTGCATAACTCAGTCGTTGGTACTACAAATAAAGGGAGGCGAACTATTGCCTCCCAGAACTAAAAAATAATGCTTATTGAGTTACTAGCAATTAGTGTACCAGCAACTTCTTAAGCGATAATTACAAATCTGACACTATTTTACTGGTTGATTAGCAAGCATCAATCGCGTTTTTGACTCGTTTATCAGAAACAGGATAAGGAGTGCCTAATTGTTGAGCAAAGTAACTCACGCGAAGTTCTTCAATCATCCAACGCACTTCTTTTACATTTTCAGGAATAGCCACACCTTTCGGGATCTTGTTCAGCAACTCTTTATAGTCTTGAGTCACAGATTCAATCTTCAGCATATGTAAACGATCTTTGTTTGGATCGATAGGCAACTTCTCCATACGGCGCTCTATCGCGCGCATGTAGCGAAGAATATCCGGCAAGCGCTTCCAGCCACATTCCGTTGCAAAGCCTTTGAAGATCAAGCCTTCAATTTGTGCTTTGATATCGGACAGAGCAAACGCCATTGTGAAGTCGATCTTGCCTTTTAGCTTCTTATTGATGCTAAACGCCGTGGTCAGAATAGTCTCAACCTGTTGAGCGATCTCTACAACGGTGTCACCCAATTCAGCACGAACGTGTTCTTTCAACGCTTCGAACTTCTCTGGCTCCCAAACTAAACCACCCTGCTCTTCAATAAGCTTATCGACACCGCAGGCAATGCAGTCATCTATCAGATCAAGCACTTTGCCGTAAGGGTTAAAATACAACCCCAACTTCGATTTGTTCGGTAAGTTAGCGTGCAAATATTTAATTGGAGACGGCACATTCAACAAAATCAAACGACGCTGACCAGCACGCATTGCCGTTATCTGCTCGTACTCCGTTTCGTAGAGTTTGATTTCAACGCTGTCTTTGGTATCAACAAGCGCCGGATACGCTTTTACATCGTAGCCGCCACGTTTTTGTTGATACACTTTCGGCAATTCGCCAAAACTCCACGTATGCAGACCTTGCTGTTCGATATCGTCATCCGCAACTTTGGAAAGCGTTTCTTGAACTTTGTCTTTCAAACTTTCTTTCAGTTCATGAAGGTCTTTATGTTCCTTCAGTTTACGATTTCGATGATCAACCGCACGGAACGTGACTTTCAAGTGCTCAGGTACTTGTTCCAAGTTCCAGTCTTCACGCAGTACCTCTACGCCCGTCATGCGTCGCAACTCTTTCTCTAATGAATCTAGCAGCGGCGCTTCCATTGGCGTGACGCGTGCTAAGAATGCATCGGCATAGTTCGGCGCAGGTACAAAGTTCTTACGAATTGTCTTTGGCAACGATTTAATCAAGCTAACCACAAGCTCATGGCGCAAACCAGGGATTTGCCAATCAAAGCCCGCTGGTTCAACTTGGTTTAAAATCGGCAACGGCAAATGCACTGTGACACCGTCACTATCATCGCCTGGTTCAAATTGGTAACTCAATTTGAGCTTCAAACCATTTTGATGCCAGAAGTTCGGGTAATCCAAATCGGTCACATGGCTAGCATCACCCTTGAACAGCATCTCTTTTTCAAAGTTCAGCAGTTCCGGATTTTCTTTAGATGCCTTTTTCCACCACGTATCGAAATGCTTACCAGACACCACTTCGGTGCCAACGCGTTGGTCATAGAAATCAAACAGCTCATCATCATCCACTAAGATGTCTCGACGACGAGATTTATGCTCAAGCTCTTCCACTTCTTGCAGAAGCTTACGGTTTTGCTTAAAGAACGCGTGTTTGGTTTCCCATTCACCCTCAACCAATGCACTACGAATGAAGATTTCGCGACTTACGGTCGAATCGATACTGCCGTAGTTGACCAAGCGTTTCGGTACGATTGGTACGCCGTAAAGCATCACTTTTTCGTGCGCCATCACCGCAGCGCGTTTCTTCGACCAATGTGGTTCGCTGTAACTGCGTTTAATAAGGTGTTTAGCTAACGGCTCAATCCATTCTGGCTGAATCTTGGCGATGATGCGACCCCAAAGTTTTGAGGTTTCCACCAGCTCAGCCGACATGATCCACTTAGGTTGCTTCTTGAACAGCCCTGATGCCGGGAAGATATGAAAGCGAGCATTACGAGCGCCTTGATATTCATTCTTTTCTTGGTCTTTCATGCCGATGTGCGACAGCAAACCAACCAAAATGGCACTGTGTACGCCATGGTAAGAAGCGGGCTCATCGTTAAGCTTGAATTCCATCTCACGCATCGACTGATGAATTTGGAAGTACACATCTTGCCACTCGCGAACGCGCAAGTAGTTCAAATAGTCTTGCTTACACTGTTTGCGGAACTGATTGCTAGACAAGGCTTTTTGCTGCTTTTGGATGTATTCCCACAAATTCACAAATGTCAGGAAGTCCGACTCTTCATGGAAGAAGCGACGATGTTTATCGTCTGAAGATTGTTGTTTGTCGGAAGGACGCTCGCGTGGATCTTGAATCGACAAGGCAGCTGCGATGATCATCACTTCTTTAAGCGCACCATATTTTGGCGCTTCCAATACCATACGCGCCAAGCGCGGATCGATTGGCAAACGCGCTAATTGGCGACCAATGGAAGTCAGGCGTTTTTTCGGATCTTTTACCTCAGAGTTAATCGCACCAAGCTCTTCCAGCAAACGCACGCCGTCTTGGATGTTACGTTTATCCGGTGCTTCCACAAACGGAAACGCTTGAATATCACCCAAACCAAGTGCCGTCATTTGCAAGATAACCGACGCTAGATTGGTACGTAGGATTTCAGGATCAGTAAACTCTGGGCGTGACTCAAAATCTTCCTCTGAGTACAGACGAATACAAATACCCTCTTCCACACGACCACAACGACCTTTTCGCTGGTTCGCACTCGCCTGAGAAACTGGCTCAATTGGAAGACGCTGAACCTTAGTACGGTAACTGTATCGACTGATACGCGCCGTACCCGGGTCGATAACGTACTTAATACCCGGAACAGTTAGCGAGGTTTCTGCCACGTTGGTTGCCAGTACAATTCGGCGACCAGTATGAGGTTGGAAAATCTTATTCTGCTCACCTGCCGACAAACGCGCGTAAAGCGGCACAATTTCCGTGCTCTTCAGATTACGTTTGGACAATGCATCTGCGGTATCACGGATTTCACGTTCACCATTCATGAAAATCAGGATGTCACCTAAACCTTCATCGCACAGTTCATCTACCGCTTCGAAGATGCCTTCAAGCTGGTCACGATCATTGTCGTCATCACCGCTTAGTGGGCGGTAACGTGTTTCTACTGGGTAAGTACGACCCGATACTTCTATGATTGGTGCATTGTTGAAGTGTTTTGAGAAGCGTTCTGGGTCGATGGTTGCCGACGTGATGATCACTTTCAAATCAGGACGACGTGGCAGCAACTCTTTCAAGTAACCCAAGATGAAATCGATGTTGAGGCTGCGCTCGTGCGCTTCATCGATAATGATGGTGTCGTATTGATTCAAGAAACGGTCGTGCTGAATTTCAGCCAACAAGATACCGTCCGTCATCAATTTGATTTGGGTATTTTCAGAGATCTGATCGTTGAATCGAACCTTGTAACCAACAAACTCACCAAGCTTGGTTTCCATCTCTTCGGCAATACGGTTAGCAACCGAACGCGCAGCAAGACGACGAGGCTGAGTATGACCAATCAGGCCAAATTTACCGCGACCAAGCTCAGCACAGATTTTTGGTAGCTGAGTGGTTTTACCAGAACCGGTTTCACCCGCGACGATAACCACTTGGTTTTCTTCGATCGCTTTCGCAATATCGTCGCGTTTTTGGCTTACAGGCAGGATTTCTGGGTATTCAATCGTTGGTTTGTAGTTGCTGCGCTGCTCTGCAACCATCATGGATTTTGCGATGTCTAATGCGATTTCGTCGAACACAGCATTACGCGCTGCGTCCTTCTTAATTTTGCTTGCACCAGAAATACGTTTACTCAAGCGGAAACGGTCGCGCATCATGCACTGATTCAGCGCTTTACGCAGAGATGCCGCGCTATTCACTTGAGCCTGAGGTGTTTGAGCTTGTTTCGCTGTCGCTTTTTGCGCACCATTTGACGGTGTCGCTTGCTCTTCAGCTAGATTCTTTTTTGGGGGCTGTGACGAAGTCAAAGCGTTTCCTATTCTTTTCATTACAAAAACTGCGCGGATTGTATCACACAAGATCTGTAACAAGATAACCGAAAGCTCATTCAATTTTTTCGAACATGTTCAGCGAATCGCTAGGCTTTTGAACTCACTTACGTTGCTTATAATGGCTCCCATAGTCGAAAGCACTTATTTAAGGAATAACCATTATGTCTCGTGTACTAGCTCTAAAATCAAGCATCCTTGGCGATTACTCTCAATCAAACAAATTGGTTGAAGACTTCATCAAAAATGTAGACCAAGACAAGCTTACTGTTCGTGATTTGGCTGCAAACCCGCTACCTGTTTTGGACTTCGCCGTTGCGACTGCACTGCGCGCTACAGAAGATCTTTCACAAGAACAGCAAGCGGTGGTCGACTTGTCTGACACCCTTATTGAAGAAGTAAAGGCCGCAGACACTTTGGTTATTGCCGCTCCAATGTACAACTTTACCATCCCGACTCAGCTTAAAAACTGGATTGATTTGATTGCTCGTGCAGGCGTGACATTCAAATACACAGAAAACGGCGTTCAAGGTTTGATTGAAGGTAAAAAGGCGATTGTAATAACGACTCGTGGTGGTATTCATAAAGATTCACCAACTGACAACGTTACGCCATACCTACGCACTGTGCTGGGTTTTGTAGGAATCACTGATGTGGAATTTGTTTACGCAGAAGCGCTAAACATGGGTGAAGATGCGGCTGCAAAAGGCATTTCAGAAGCGCAAAGCCAACTTGCAACAATGGCGTAAGTTAGAAGAAACCAGAATACAAAAGGGATTGGTTCGCGCCAATCCCTTTTTGGATCCTTATGCCTTGATCGTATTTATAGGGTCTCTTACATCGTCAAAAACGATTCACTTTCTCCAAGTTGCGTATTGCATCGAGGTAGACTTTTTCTAAAGACCGCTCAGCTTCGCTTATCATATTCTCGATCATCGCATTAAACGCGACATCGCTACGGATTTCTATATTGTCTCCCGCCTTAACGTCAAGAGAGTTGACGTACAGCACCAACCATTCATCGCCCTCCAAGTGCCCTTCTCCGTGAATGGCAAAAAAGCGTTTGGCAAATTCAGCGTTGGTACAATTTATCGCTTCAATTTGAAGATTGAATGAGGAGTCGATACTCATGGTGCTTATGCCATCCGATTCATCAGATGCATCACAAACAGCCTTAACTCTGGCACGATATACGAAATTTCTCGTTGAAAGCAGCATAGTATTATTCATCATTACTCATAATGGGCGATAAATAAGTCAGTTGCAAATCCGACCTATATGCATCTCGTGATGCGCTAAAACTCGAACTGGAAATAAATAGTATTGTAGTTGCTCCCACCTTTAATTCGCCCAAACTGCGAAGCGCTTTCAAAAATCGCCGAGCGGTGATGCAATGAATAGCCCACCCACATATTGTTCCAGCTCTTTTGGTTGAAGAGATCGCCTACATTGACATCAAACGAGAAATCTAGGTAGTTGAGCAACTTGCTTGGTGTATAACCCTTGTCTTCCATTTCTGTGCCTTCAATATAGGTAATGCTATCAATGTATGACACACCTTCCGCTACACCAAATCGCCAAGTCGTAGGCCAATTAACCGTATAATAAGCCTTAATCGCCATGACGTATTCTGTGCTCGCAGACTGAACACTGGACGACCAGTGATGAACCAACCCTGGCGTTAAATAAATATCAAGAGGAAAACCAAACAGCTCATCCGTTAATGGATGCCCATAAAACAATGAAGTAAGTTGATTGTCGTATGGGTCTTTTTCTCTCTCAAAGCTAAATATTTCACCGATGTTCGAAGGCGTCGCCCAACCATGCGCAATACGTAGATATGCTTTATTGCTCAGTGTCGGTTTCGGAACTTTGCTTTTATCGTTGAAAAAGCCAAAACCGACAAACACTTCTCCCTGATATCGATCTTCTACAAGCTGACTGTTGTAGGCGTTATCATCTAAGCGAGTAACACTCGTCTCACCCAATAAATACAAATTTGAAGTTACATGGTAACGCGCTTTAATACCAAGATTGGTGTCAAGCCCAGCTCCAATTCTCTCGCCAGTACTATCCTTAAAGGAATAATATTCACTATTGAAATCAGCGTCTTTGTATCGAATCGTAATCGATGGCTCTAATTCCCAATCACCAAATACATAATTGGCAGCAAGGCGGTAATTAGAGTGAAACTGGAGTTCGTCGTCCGTCATCAACTCTACTTCTGCGCGCCAATTGTCGTTAATGCTATAACGCACTTGCCCACCGAAATCGACTCTGTCTCCTTCATTAGCATTTTGTAGTGACATGGGAATATCGACAAATCTCAATCGCATGAGTGTGCTCGCACGCCAGTCGGAATCACTCTCGTTATACAAAAAAGCGCCACCTTCAATGCCATTGATATACACATGTTCGTTTTCAAAGAACATCATTGGTACAAATGTACTCACCGTAGAGTCATTATCGGCGGTATAAAACGGAATCGATGCTGTGCGATACATCGCAGCAATCCCCCACGTTTGTTCTTCTGCACCATGCGCAGAAGAAACTGCCGCAGCTAAAGGTAAAGCGAGTGTTGTTAGAATTAATCTCTTCATGAGTTCGAAAAATGTTGGTTGAGAAGCAGGCAAACATCAATGATTTGCCATTAAAAGCTTATGTTCTGCTGATGATAGCCGTTACAATGGCAAATGTTGTCATCCTCGTGACAGTTTGAGTCCCAAGATCATATTAATATTGCACGACTAGGTGAGCTTGTTTGCGAATATTTTACCATTACAACAAGCGCTTAAACTCTAGCTTAGTTCTAAATCAAACATAATGAAGTAAAAAGTGAAAGCATCAGAACTCATCTCTACCTTGAATCATTTACCCGCAGACACAGACCCAGACATTGTGATGGGAGAAGCATGGCTGCCAGAGAGGTTGATAGGGACTCAACTCGATGGTGACATGTTGTTTTTGCACTTTGATAATGCACCAGAAGATGGTCAAGGTGACGAAGAAGGGCGTGGCTTCGTCGAACACGAAATCGACCTAATTAGAACTCGGCTTCAGCAAATTTTGGATGAAGACAGTGATAACGCGTCAAAAGCCGATGCGATGCTTGGTTTGTTCCTTATGGGACATGAACTTAGTAGCTCGCAAGTTATCGAAATATTAGAAGAAGCTGACACATAAGGAGCCGTTTTGCCAGCATTGATGAACACGACTGAAATTTCTTCACTTCCTCTTGTCATTGCAGGTCCGATCCTACGTAAAGTGACCGCAACTGAAATCAATATTTGGCTAGTCACCACCCAACGCTTGGAGGGTATGGTGCAAATTACGGATGAAAATGCCTCCATCCTTTATCAAGCCCCTTTAAGTGAACAAAAAGAACAGCTTCAAATCGGCCTCAATGCGTGGTGTTGCTTACTTAAATTAGAAGGCGAGTTTCCAACCCATCAAGCGTTACGCTATCAAATAAAAACGCAATATGGATTAGTGACGGAACTGCTCCCTCACCTGACTTATGAGCGAGATAATACGCCAAACTTGGGTATTGAGTTCCTCGTTAGTGAAAAAGCGGATTATCTCCTACATGGCTCTTGCCGTAATCCCCATCACTTCAGTGATGATACATTGGTCGCTGCGGATCATAAAATCGCGTCTCAATCCATTGAAGAAAGACCGGATATGCTCATCATGAGTGGTGATCAAATCTATGCAGACCATGTTGCAGGCCCCACTCTCGATGCCATTGAGCAAGTCATAGCTTTATTGGGTTTGCCAGGCGAAGAATTCGATCAAGCTCCGATAAAAAATACCAATGAGCTCTACCAACACCCTGCTTGCTATTATGGTCGAGATAAATTGTTGCCTCATTATGTGAGTGATGACAGTTTACTAAGTAAGTTTTTTCCACACCGAGGGACACCAATATTCAGCGCCAAAGAGTGTGAGAATCACTTAATAAGCTTTGCTGAGTGCTTTGCAATGTACTTATTGGTTTGGTCTCCGACCTTGTGGAAGCTTGTTCGAACGGATCGTTTGTTAGAAAACGAATTTACTGTCGGCGGAGAAGTTCTTGAACCCAAATGGCAGCAGCAATGGCGCGAAGAAAAAAAACAAATTGATAAATTCGTCGCAGGTCTGGACAAGGTTCAACGCTTACTCGCTCACATTCCAACCTATATGATTTTTGATGATCACGATGTCACCGACGATTGGAATCTCACCATAGGCTGGGAACAAGCCGCATACAGCAACACGTTTGCAAAACGCATTATCGGTAATAGCTTGATTGCTTACTGGCTTTGCCAAGGTTGGGGAAATGCGCCAGAAAAATTCAATGATGAATTTATGAGCCTCGCTCAACGCTTTATCGATGAGCGAACCTCGCAAACCCAAGATGCATTTATTCAATATTTGTATCGCTTTGAGAATTGGCACTACACCATTCCTACGACACCAAAAGTTGTCGTGCTAGATACACGAACCAGACGCTGGCGTTCTGAGTCTAAAATGAACAAACCTTCTGGCTTAATGGACTGGGAAGCGATGATTGAGTTCCATCAGGAGCTCGTGCATCAAGACAAGGTTGTTATTGTTTCTGCCGCGCCAATGTTTGGTGTGAAATTTATCGAAGCACTACAACGTGTGGTGACCATGCTTGGTAAACCATTGATGGTTGATGCTGAAAACTGGATGGCTCACCCCGGAAGTGCGAATACTCTTATTAGTATTTTCACACACACAAAGACACCAACTAACTTTGTTATTCTCTCTGGCGACGTACACTACTCTTTTGCATACGATATTAAGCTCCGCTATCGAAAAAACAGTCCGAATATCTATCAAATCACCTGTAGTGGAATTAAAAATCAGTTCCCTACACAACTGCTCAATATTTGTGATGGCCTAGATAGACTGCTATACAGCCCTCGCTCACCTTTAAACTGGTTCACAAAACGTAAACGACTCAAGATTTACAAACGCGCACCAAGTACGCACAACTTTTATCGCTTGGTTAACCATAGTGCCATTGGTGAGCTACGCCTTGATGATGAAGGCAAACCAAGTCAAATTAGTATTCTGACGAGTGATGGTGACGAAGTTCATTTTCCACCGACGCGTGCTGAAAGCTGAGTATCAATCCCAAAATGACTTGCCCTTTGTAAGAGGCAAGTCACCTTGAACTAACTCAGGAGTTTAGGTTTTTTGGGGAGAAAGTGGCCGTTCTTAAATGTCAACGGCGTGCTAAATTTGGTATCGCACCTTGAGATCTTCCGTATTTATTACCATGTTAACCAAATAAACAATAGCTCGGTGTTCATTATGTTTAATTCTCTCACATCATTATTTAAACAACTCATTGATGGCTCTGATTTAAGCCAAACCAACACACTTTCCCCTAACATGGCTATCGCGTGTTTGCTTTGTGAAGTTTCTGGCGCAGACCATAGTGTCGATGATAGAGAACAAGAAACAAAGCGCTCTTTATTGATGAAACTGCTTTCGTTAAATGAAGAAGAATCAAATACTTTGTTAGAGCAAGCGCAACAGAAAATAAAAGATTCCGCTTCGCTGTACGACTTTACCTCTCAACTAAGAGAACTGACTCAAGAAACTCGTTACAACTTAATCAAAAGCATGTGGGAAGTCGCTTACGCAGACGGCGAAATTGACCCGCTAGAAGACGCGGTGATCCGTAAAACAGCAGAGCTACTCTATGTTGATCACAGCGAGTTCATTCGAGCGAAGTTACAGTCTCAGTAAAGTAACGAGATGAGTATATAAGTCGCTGGCTAACTCTAAGCTACCCCTAGAATGACAACAGATATCGCTTCTGTAGCCATAAAAAAACGCGCTCTCTGCGCGTTTTTCAATAAGCCAACGACATTGTTATTTAAAGTACTGGTCAAGGTATGTGTTTAGCTCTTTCCACACTAAACAGATTGCATGACAAAACAACAATGGTTGGATGATAATTTAATTACAAGCTAGCTAGGTTCGAATAACTAAAACATGGTCAAAGCAAGCTTAGCTAAGTTGTATGCATCTACATAGCCAGAGTGTTGACGCCCTTCCCAGTCTATTCCTTTTGCTTCTTGAGCGGCTCGATGGCCTATACGTTTATCTTTAAGACGATTTTGAATACGGTAGAGTGTCGCTAAGTTGATGAACTCTGTGAACGGTGCTTCAATACCTTTTTGCTTACACTCTTCTAGAAGAATGAGGTCATCTCGCCCCCAAGATGCAAAGATTTTGTTGCGACCACCGAAGTTCTTAACCATGGATTTAAGCACTTCTTCTAGTGGGCGTCCTTGTTTTTCAATCTTACGTGGTGTGATGCCCGTTAACTCAGCGCAAAACAGAGACACTTCATCGTGTTCTGGTTTCACGTAGTATTGAGCACGCTTGACTATCTCACCTTTAGACAAATCTATTTCAGCTAACCCCACTTCGATAATTTCACCCGTGCTGCCGACGCCATTTTCGTTCCAGCAACACATTTCTAAATCGAAGCATACAATACGGTTATGGTTCATAGTTTGCCTTGGTTCCTAACATAAAAATTTAAAGCGTGCGATTCTATCGTAACACGGCGTAAAACTCGAATTTGTGCGCCCATTTAATCGCCGATCGACACATTATTACGGCCGTTTTTTTTACTCAAATAGAGTTGACTGTCCATTTTGTGATACAAGCTCTCAGGATCTTCTTCTTTATGGATAACCGCACCGATACTCAACGTACAGATGATTGACGCATCACCATAATCAAAAGCCGTACTTGCCACAACACTCCGTAACTTTTCTAGGTAAGCTTCTAGCACCGCTCTATCAATGACTTTAGAAATAATACAAAACTCGTCACCACCAGCGCGGTAAAACTTATCTCCCGGTTTTAAATTAGCACTGACCAGCTTAGTGACATGTTGCAACGCTTCATCTCCACCTAAATGGCCGTGTTTGTCATTAATCACTTTGAAGTGGTCGATATCAAAACCAACCAAGGCGAAGTTAACACCTTTGTTTATCTGATTGAGCAAATGATCGTTGAATGCTCGGCGATTAAGTAGTTGAGTTAGAGGGTCTCGCTCTGCCATTCTTTTTAATTCTACGGTTTTGAGCTCCAACATGACCGCTAAGCGCTCTTTTTCTCGAGACTGTAAATTCACAATCCAACTGATCAAAAAGGCGATTACCAATCCGGCTAGCGTCGTGCCCGCTAAAATAGAACGCTCCCAAGCAGAGACTGCGTCAGAAAGCTTAAAGTCAATACGCCATTCACGGTTAGGCAGTTGAATGGTTCGGCTTATAACGGTTCCTCGAATGTTATCCCAGCTAGCACTTTGAAAGAGAACAGGGTCATCTGCTGCGTCGAATCCCAAGTCTTCTACGCGCACCGACATATCGAGCTCCGTCGCGGTTTTCGTAATCAAATCCTCAAAGTAAACCGTACTTCGGATAACGCCGGTCACTACTCCTAATAAATATTTGTTCTCGAAGTCGAACACTGGATGGAACACCAGCAACCCAGTCTTAGGTATGGACTTGTCATAACCATCTTGCAGTAAGCGAACTTTATCCGAGACATTCGCTCGCCCATTTTCGGAAATATCATCCAAGATTAAATCGAAGCGTTTGCGCGAAAAATAGAAACCCAATAGAGAAAGGTTTTCCGGTGTTCTTGGGTAGATATCCGACGCGATAAAAATTGGCTCATTGTTTTCAAAAATGTACCCGTAGGTTTTGGGACCATCTTTAGGAACGGTAAACGGTTGGAAGTTTGGAAATTTTTGACGGGTCTTTAAAATATGTTCATCAAGATCTTCGAATTCGACCTTTTGCATCCATTGAAGTCCAATAAGACTTCGTGAGCTATTAATCACTTGTTCCGCATACATGGGAAACGATGGCCAATAGCTTCGCTCAATCGAATGGAAAAAGTTTGCGCCCGCACCAATGAACTTTAGATCATTCTCGACGTTTGCTTTAAGTGATTCTGCTTGTCGGTCGGCTAAAGTATCAAACGTCGTCTGTGTATACCGTTGCTGCATTGTATAAGCAGCACCAACTACACCAGCAGTGACACATAAAGTCGCCAAAAAAGCTAAAATAGAGTCTGAATGTCGTTTTATAAAGCTCTTATGAGCGGTGCTTTGTGTCATATCGTAATTTTTGATACTTCCGTAAGTTAAACTTCGGGATCTATTGAAATACTGCGTTAGCAATGCACAAACATCAAGCAACAACCTATATTGGGGAGTCTGATCGTCGATTTTTCACGCTGTTCGTACGGTATAGTCACGAATTATTACAGCCTTAAGCCTTGAATATGCTACCATCCGTCATCATTTTAATGTCTAAACTTGGTGCAAGATCGCAAAGACGATCGTTTTAGTGAACAAATATGAGCCAATACTGAGCACCAATAAATCAATAGAAAGAGAAAAAACGTCATGAACATTGATTTGAACCTAATTCCTCAAACGTTCGATATGCTTCACGCTGGCCTAACCGCATCGAGCGTTTTGCTTCTTCTAGTTGCAGTGTCGCGCAAATCAAAAGTGGTCGAGAAAGTGGTAGAAAAACCAGTCGAGAAAATCGTCGAGGTTGAGAAACCAGTTGAGAAGATCGTTGAAGTAGAAAAAGTAGTGGAAGTAGAGAAAGTCGTAGAGCGTGTTGTAGAAGTTGAATCAAAACTTGCAACCGCATCAACAGACTCTGCAATGCAGCTGCTTTCTATCATGCAACAAGAAGCTCGTCTGATTGACTTCTTAAAAGAAGACCTAACGTCATTCTCTGATGAAGAAGTAGGCGCAGCCGCTCGCGTAATCCACACTGGCGGTCAGAAAGTACTGAACGACTACGTGACGCTAGCGCACGTTCGTAACGAAGACGAAGAAACTCGCATTACGGTTGAAGAAGGCTTCAACCCACAAGAAATCCGCCTAACTGGCAACGTAACAGGCAGCGCGCCATTCAACGGCACGCTAGTTCACAAAGGCTGGAAAGCAACATCAATGACGTTGCCTAAACTTGCTGAGAACTACGATGCATCTGTGATCGCTCCAGCTGAGGTTGAGCTGTAATGGAACACATGAACCAAGAAAACCATTCTCAAGAAGCGTCTGTTGAAACTCAACAGACGCCTAAATTCAGTGTTGGTATCGACTTAGGTACAACACACTGTGTTATGTCTTTTGTTGATACACACAACGAAGACGCTCGCGTTGAAGTGATGCCAATCCCGCAGTTGACTGCGCCGGGTACGGTAGAGACTCGTAGCCAATTAGGCTCTTTCCTTTACCAGCCGCACGAACACGAAATGAACCCGCAATCACGCGTTCTTCCGTGGTCGAGCGAGCCAAAAGCTCTGGTTGGTGCGATTGCACGTAACCTAGGTTCGAAAACGCCAATTCGTCTTGTTGCAAGTGCGAAATCTTGGCTTTGCCACGCTGGTGTAAACCGTCGTGATGCTTTCCTGCCAGCAGGTAGCCCAGAAGAAGTGGAAAAAGTCTCCCCTCTTCGTGCGACAGAGCTTTACCTAGAGCATCTAAAAGACGCTTGGAATCACGCGAACCCAAATCACAACCTTGCCGATCAAGACGTGACTATTACGGTTCCTGCTTCTTTTGATCCTGCTGCTCGCGATCTAACTGCAGAAGCAGCACGTAACGTTGGCTTTGTGCACCTAACGCTTCTAGAAGAGCCACAAGCTGCGCTTTACAACTGGATCGATAACAGCAACGACAAATGGCGCGACGAAGTTGAAGTTGGCGACATCGTGCTTGTGGTCGATATCGGTGGTGGTACAACCGACCTTTCTTTGGTTGAAGTAACTGAAGACGACGGCAACCTAACTCTGAACCGCATCGCGGTAGGTGAACACATCCTACTTGGCGGTGACAACATGGATCTTGCACTTGCGTACCGCTTGAAAATGAAGCTAGCGCAAGAAGGCAAAGAGCTACAGCCATGGCAAGTTCAGGCAATGACACACGCATGTCGCGACGCAAAAGAAGCGCTATTGAACGACAGCGAACTTCAGTCAGTGCCAATCGTAGTACCAAGCCGTGGCTCTAAACTGCTTGGCGCAACGCTGAAAACAGAACTGACTCAAGAAGAAGTACAACAAACACTAGTTGACGGCTTCTTCCCTCAAGTTGCGATTACTGATCACCCTGTTCAACGTAACCGTGGTGCACTAACGCAAATGGGTCTGCCTTACGCACAAGATGCAGGCATTACTCGTCACATTGCTGCGTTCTTGTCTAAACAAGCCAATGCTCTTTCTGCTTCAGGAAATGGCGCAGAAACAGCCCCTCAAGATTTCAACCCATTCGCTAACATGCCTGGTATGCCAGGTGCGGATGCAGCGCAATCGGCTGACTTCATCAAGCCAACGGCAATCCTATTCAACGGTGGTGTTCTGAAATCGAAACTTCTAGCAACTCGTCTAGAAGACACGATCAACGAATGGTTAATTGAAGCAGATGCTGAAATGGCAAAACGCCTAACAGGTGTGGATCTAGACCTTGCGGTTGCTAGCGGTGCGGCTTACTACGGCTCTGTACGTCGTGGTCAAGGCGTTCGTATCCGTGGTGGTATTGCTTCGGCGTACTACGTGGGTATCGAGAGTGCGATGCCAGCGATTCCGGGCATGGCGCCTCCAATGGAAGCACTTTGTGTTGCACCATTTGGTATGGAAGAAGGTTCAAGCGTTGACGTACCAAGCCAAGAGTTTGGTTTGATCATCGGTCAGCCGGTTAACTTCCAATTCTTCGGCTCAACCGTTCGTCGTGATGACCTAGCGGGTACTCACCTAGACTACTGGGCACCAGAAGAGCTTGAAGAGCTTCCAGAAATTCAAGTAACGCTGCCTGTATCTGAAGGTCGTCGTGAAGGTGAAGTGGTTCCGGTAACCCTAGCCTCTCGTGTGACAGAGCTTGGTACGCTTTACTTAGAAGCCATTGCCGCTGATAACGGTCAAAAATGGCATGTTGAGTTCGATGTGCGCGAAGACGCGAAAAGCAACTCAAACGAAGAAGAATAAATAGAAATCAAACGGCATCCAATCGGGTGCCGTTTTTAAATACACGAAGGTTTGTATGGCATCTCCTCGTTTTCTTGTTGGTATTGACCTTGGCACCACAAACACTGTGGTGGCATATTGTGAAATCACCGACAACCTTGAACAATCCGAAGTATCCCTATTCGACATCGACCAATTGATTGGTCCGGGTGAAGTGGTTCGTAAACCATTGCTGCCCTCTTTCCGCTATCACCCTGCGGTTGGTCAAATCTCCCCTTCTGACCTAACACTCCCTTGGGAAAACGAACCTGTCTCTGGCGACATTAGTAATGTGATCGTGGGTGAATGGGCTCGTGAATTAGGCGCTAAGGTGGAAGGACGTCAGGTATCCAGTGCTAAAAGCTGGCTATCGCACCAAGCAGTGGATCGTAGTTCAGACATTCTTCCTTGGGCCGGTGCGCAAGACGTAGATAAAGTCTCACCCGTTATTGCCAGCGCAAGCTACCTCAACCACATTCGTCAAGCATGGAACTACCGTCATCCTAGCAATAAGTTAGAAGACCAAGATGTGGTTGTGACCGTTCCAGCGTCGTTCGATGAAACCGCTCGTAAACTCACGCTTGAAGCTGCACAGCTAGCTGGTTTGAAGAAAATCGTCCTGCTCGAAGAGCCACAAGCCGTATGTTACGATTGGTACGCACGCCACCAGCAAACCGCAGCTGATGAACTCAAAGAGTTACCGCTGATTCTGGTGTGTGATGTGGGCGGTGGTACTACCGACTTGAGCTTGATTGAAGCCAGTTTCTCTTCTCAAGATGAACTAGCCCTTGATCGTATTGGTGTTGGCGAACACTTGATGCTGGGTGGTGATAACCTCGACTTAGCATTAGCACACCTTGCGGAGAGCCGCCTTTCTCAAAATAAAGGGGAACAAAGTAAGAAGCTCACTGCAGCAAGCCTGACTAAGCTGATTCAGCAAACTCGTAAGGCGAAAGAAAACCTACTTTCAGCAAGTGCACCTGAAGAAGTGAAGATCACCATGCTGGGCAGCGGCTCGAAACTTCTTGGCGGAACAAAGAGTATTGGGCTGAGCAAACAAGAAGTGCACCAAATCGCTTTAGATGGCTTCTTCCCGCTTTCTGATTTCAGTGAAGTGCCGGACAAACGCCGCAGCGCGGTTGTCGAGTTTGGTCTTCCATACGTTGCTGACCCAGCGGTGAGCAAACACGTAGCCGAGTTCTTAACTCAGCACCAACAAGTTGCTCGTGCCGCTCTCGGCATTGAAGACGACAAACAAAATGCAATTCCAGTCGGTTTGCTACTTAACGGTGGTGTGTTCAACAGTGAACTTGTGATTGAGCGAGTCACTACCCTACTGTCCGATTGGCGCGGCGCTCCGGTTACGGTATTAGATAACCCACATCCAGATTGGTCTGTTGCACTAGGTGCTGTTGCGTTTGGTAAAGCACGTCGTGGTGCACAGCTAAAAATTGGTGGTGGTGCAGCGCGTTCTTACTTCTTGCATCTTCAAGAAAAGAACAAGATGGGCAAAGCGCTCTGTTTGCTTGCAAAAGGGACAGAAGAAGGTCACGAGATCCGCTTAAGTGGTCGTCGTTTCTCGCTTACCTTGGGTGAACCCGTTCGCTTTAACCTGCTGACTTCCACCCACGACACCTTAACCAATAACACCGCCATTCAAAACGGTGTGATGGTGGACGTTGACCCCGACTTATTTGCTCCTCTGCCGCCTTATATCACCACCCTTGAAGGTGAAGGCGCTGAACTACAAGCCAACCAGAAAGAGCGCGTAGAAGTACAACTGGCGTGTCAGTTGACCGAAGTCGGCACGCTTAAGATGGAATGTGTCAGCGCAGAAGACGATAACAAACGTTGGGAGCTGGAATTCGAAGTTCGTAACAAGCAAACCGATGACAGCGAGCAAGTTAAACTTCACCCTAAGTTGAACGAATGTAAGGAGCTGATCGCTCGCCTTTACAGCGGTAACAAGAAAAGCGCAGAAGGCAAAGAGATCAAAACCTTAGCCAAAGACCTTGAGAAGAAGCTCGGCAAACGTGACGAATGGGACTTCACCACACTCCGTCAACTTTTCGATACTTTTGCACAAGGTCGTAAGCGTCGCCGTCGTTCTGAACAGCACGAGAAAAACTGGCTTCGTTTGGCGGGCTTTGCACTGCGTCCGGGCTTTGGCGATCCAACAGACTCTTGGCGTATTGAGCAAGTTTGGGGACTGTATCAACAAAATATTCAGTTCAAAAACCATCAAGGTTGGACAGACTGGTGGGTATTCTGGCGACGTATCGCGGGCGGTCTAAGCCAAGAACAACAAGAAACCATTTTGGCAGACATCGCAAAATATCTGCATCCCGGCGCGATGAAAAACCCACAATCCGCCAAAGCGGCACAAGACATGGGTTACGAATCCATGGTGCGTCTTTCAGCCTCTCTAGAGCATCTAGAAGTGGAAGATAAAGTTCTATTGGCAACGTGGTTCTTGAGTAAAGCGATCAACCAAAACCAGTTTGAACAAGCACACTGGTGGGCAATGGGTCGCTTGGCATCACGTACGCCTTTATATGGCAGTCAGCATAACGTCGTTCCTCGTGAACAAGCGGAACAGTGGTTGCCTAAACTGTTAGAACAGAACTGGCAGAAAGAGCCAATGATCGCGTTTGCAGCCGTAATGATTTGTCGTAAAACAGGCGACCGACTATTTGATATCTCAGACGACTACCGTGAGCAGGTACTGGCTAAGTTGAAGCAAAGTAAAGTGCCTGAATCTTGGGTATCATTGGTTGAAGAAGTCAAAGAGCTATCTGAGAGTGAATCGAAACGTATCTTCGGTGATGCACTGCCAAGCGGTCTGACGCTGGTAAACAACTAAGCTCCCATGCTTATAAACGCAACAAAGCCCTTCGAGTGAAGGGCTTTGTTTTATCTGATTCTGCTTGCTGACGATAGTCGACTCGTTAGTTCATTTCCGTATTGATTACCACATCACGCGTTTCATTATCCATATCACTGATGCCGACAACTGAGATTTCACGGTCAGATAAATTCTCAATCATGCTGTCTTCTAACCCACCATCCGTCATCCACGCATAGAATTTTTCTGCAATACGATCCGAACCTTCTCCGACAAACGTTAATGTGACCTTCTTCATTTGTGACACTCCATCAATTTGCGATTCAGCCACTTAAGCGTAGTATGTTTCGCAAATATCGACATAAACTAGGACTAACTTCTTTTATGAGTATCGAAAAATTTGACGCGATTTATCAGCGCGCTGCCGAGCGTAAAGGTGGTGAAGATCAACTTGAAGCGCTTTTATCTCATCCGCTAAGCAAAGAAGAGCTGGCAGCGATTCCCGACGACCGTTGGCTGGCTGCTTTTTCAATGAAGGTATTCCAAAGTGGGATTTCGTGGAGCGTGGTTCGCAACAAGTGGCCGAACTTCGAAGAAGTGTTCTTCGGATTTAAGATTGAGCCGCTGTTGATGCTGTCAGACGAGCAATGGGAAACCAAAGCAACCGACAAACGCATCATTCGCCACCTCACTAAAGTTATGTCGATTCCTGCCAACGCTCGTATGCTCCACGAAGCAAAAATCGAATACGGCTCGTTTGGCAAAATGGTTGCCGATTGGCCGCAAGATAAAATCACCGACCTGTGGGCGTATTTGAAGAAACGCGGTAATCGCCTAGGCGGAAATACTGGCCCTTACACACTTCGTCAAATGGGCGTTGATACCTTCATCTTGTCTAGCGACGTCGAGGCTTACCTGCGCAATTGCAAGATCATTGAAGGTGGCAAAGATACGAAAAAATCGCTCGATGCAACCAACAAAGCGTTTGTTCAATGGCAGCAAGAAAGTGGCAGAAGCCTGTCTGAGATCAGCCAAATCATTGCGTTCAGCACCGGCGATAATCGCATTTAACAGAGACTGAACCCAAAACAAAACGGCGCACCAAATATTGGATTTAGTGCGCCGTTTTTATGTTCATTGGTTCAAGTACAGACTTACTTTGAAGCCAGTGATTCCCACTCAGTCAGTAGCTGCATAATACGGTGAGAGTCTTCCCATGTTGCACAAGGGTTCTCTAACGATGTACGCCCTGCTTCAACCGCTTGGCGAATATTGCGCACTTGATAGAAGAAAGCGTCTCCAGCTGCCGATACAGACACCTCGCGCTTCGACGTCTCGTAAATTTCCACACTAAACTGGTTGTCTTGCGTTGGTAGCCATGGATTCGAGTCTAACGTAATACTGCCTTTACTACCCAGAATAGTGAATTGGTGTTTCAATCCATGATCTTCGGCGGTGTGTACGCTCGCCGTTTGTTGCTCACCGAATTGCATCATCAAACTCGATTCACAGATATTCCCATCGTTACCTCGTCGACCAATCGCCGTCATAGAGCGGTTTCCAAAGGCTTGTTCACCCAACATGGTTTTCACCACCAAATGCACCAATGACATTGGGTAGCAACCTAAGTTATACAAAGCACCTTTACTGTCTGGATTAACAAACTGCGCAATCGACGCAATATAAGACGTGTGGATGGAGCGAAGTTCACCAATCTCTCCCGATTTAAGCACAGAAACCAACTCGCTGATCAATGGGTGATGTAAGTACATCAAACCCTCAGCAAAGAATACCTTGTGCGTTTCGACTGCTTTTAGTGCCAACTCGGTTTTTTCCATATCTACCGACAGTGACTTTTCACACAGGATCGCTTTTCCCTGCTCTGCCGCTTTAACGATAAAGTCATGATGAAGGTGATTTGGCAATGCGATGTAAATAATGTCGACTTGCTCATCGGCAATCAACGCATCGTAATCGTTGAACGTATTCTCGATGCCATATTGCTCAGCGAATGTCTTTAAGTTCTGCTCCGAACGCCCAGCAACCGCGTACAGTTCACTCTTGTCATCGCCTTGGATTGCCTCAGCCATGACACCTGAGATAAAGCTTGTGCCTAAAATACCCCATTTCATGTTCGCCTCTCCTATTGAGCTTGGGTTTCGAATGCTTGAACTAACTCTGCCATTTCAGCCGCAATAAACGCTTGTGTATGCGGCATAGCAAAATGCGCTTCAATCGCGGCGCGGTTTTCATATCGCTCCCAAAGAATCACACGTTGTGGATCTTTAGAATCGTAGGTCGCACTCGCTTGCAAGCACCCCGCTTCGCTTTGCATATCAAGGCAAAATTGTTCAATGGCTTCAACTACTTGTTGTCTTGGCTTATCGGCATTCATTTTCAGTTCGGCGGTAACAAAAATCGTCTCATTCATGATGGATCTCTTTCTCCATTCTTAATCATACGCCCACTGTAATTAACCTCGTTTGATTGATAAACTCTGCTTTAGTTATTTCTTTATAAACTCTGGGTGTGCAATGGATAAATTAACAAGCATGAAAGTTTTCGCTTACGTGGTCGAACACGGCAGCTTTCGTAATGCTGCACACCACTTTGATATTTCACCGACCATGGTTGGCAAGCACGTGAGCTTTCTTGAGCAAAGCTTAGGTACACAGCTGATTCATCGGACCACGCGCAAACAGTCCTTAACCGAAGCCGGTAAACTCTACTACCAAGAGTGCCACCGCATTATTGAAGACATCACTAACGCAGAGAACTTAATCCAGACGCTGATCAACCGTCCAACCGGAACAGTAAAAGTTAACTGCCCTGTCACGTATGGCAAAAAGGTCATTGCTCCTATCGTGGCTGACTTCTTAGCTGAATTTCCCGATTTGAACGTTGAGCTGATGTTGGACAACAATTTGATTGACCCATATCGAAGCGAAGCAGACGTGATTATTCGAATCGGTGAGTTGGTCGATTCGTCGTTAGTCGCGAGAAAATTGGGTGAATACCACATGACTTACTGCGCCTCACCCTCTTACCTTGAACAACATGCCCCTATCCAATCGCTTGATGACCTTGAACATCATCATTGTTTGGGGTTTCAGTATCACCAAGGAGAAAGCCAACAAGTGGTGAACATGCCATCTAATACCTTTGGAAACAGTAACACCCGATTAACGTCTAACAATGGTGATGTGCTTAAGTTTGCTGCGTTAAAAGGCTCTGGTGTTCTTCTGCAACCAAAGATCTTAGTTGAACAGGAAATCCAATCTGGCGCCTTGGTAGAAATTCTCCATTCACACATTCCCAAGCCAAAACCGATCCACCTGCTTTACCGTTCAAAACAGCTTTCCCTTAAAAATCGCACCTTAGTCGATTTTGTTCTTTCGCATGTGAATCCGTAACGCCCCACATAAAGCGGCGACAATTTAACCATTTAATTAACTTTTATTGTCGATATGACAAATATTATTGCTTGTTAATTGTCTTTATTTTTCATGTTGTTAGTCAGAAACACCCATAACTAGGCATAATTTATTGATTCACACCAATTGCATTGCTCTAACAAAGTGACTAGGATTGCCGCCTTTCCTGAGTGAACTATCAAAAAAATATCGAGAAATTTAATCTAATTTCTCTTCCTGTTCGTGTGCAATCACAACATTTACACTCATTTCAAATTGCATAAGCACATTCCTTTGCTTATGAAAACGACATTGATTTCTCAACGCTGTTAGTCACGTATGTGGCTTTTTGGCTTGAGAGAGATTTTTATTCAAGGTAGGTCACAAGGACGCTACCCCTTGACTGCATTTACTGGAGGATAAGATGCCTAAAGGTCTAATGCTGACTGACTTAGCCATCGCTGGCTTACTATTAATTTTGGCAAAAGTCATTCGCGTTCACGCGCCATTATTACAGCGTATGTACATTCCATCGGCGGTTCTCGCAGGATTATTCGGTCTAATTTTTGGACCAGCCCTGTTAGACGTACTGCCTTGGACCGATACGTTTACCGCTAACGCAAGCCTATTAACTGCTGCACTTTTTTCTGCGTTAGGTCTGGCAACGGATGTTCCATCACCTAAAACCGTCGCACAGCGTGCTGGCTCATTGTGGGCGTTTAACCAAATCGCTTCTGTTTCTCAGTGGTTGTTTGCAGCAATGTTTGGTCTAGTTCTCACAACCTTCTTCTGGCCAGAGATTAATCCTGGCTTTGGTGTGACAATGTCTGCGGGCTTTATGGGCGGACATGGCTCTGCATCTGTTGTTGGTGAAATCTTCACGGGGCTTGGCTGGGAAGATGGCTTCACACTTGGCTTAACGTTCGCAACCGTGGGTATTTTCATCTCGATTTCTGTCGGCATGCTCATGCTGCAATTCGCATTGAAGATGGGTTGGATTCGTAGCTTTACGACCTTCGACAGCATGGACGAACACGAACGCAAAGGCCTTGTTAAGCCTGATGATCAAGAACCGGTAATGAAAGACACCATGTCTTCCCTGTCGGTTGATTCTTTCGCGATTCACGCTGCGTTAGTGGTTGTCGTAACCGCTTTCTCTTATGTCGCCGCCAACTACTTGTCTTCTTTCCACGATAAGGTGCAGATCCCGACGTTTGTAACTGGCTTCCTTGGCGGCATGCTTGTGCGAATCATCGCGAAACAAACGAAAGCTTCACGCTATCTTTGTGACGGTGCATTCAAACACGCTGCGGGCATCAGTACCGATTATTTGATTATCTTTGGTATCTCAGCCATCAAGATTACCGTCCTAGCCCAGTATTTAATGCCGATGGTAGTGCTTGCAATCGGCGGTATCGCCTTCACACTATGGCTAATCTTCTGGGTTGCCCCACGTATCATGGGAGAAGATTGGTTCGAGAAAGGCATTTTCTCTTGGGGTTGGTTGACCGGTACGGTAGCTATGGGTATTGCGTTGCTTCGCATTGTTGATCCAAAAATGCGTAGCAAGGTGCTTGATGATTACGCCATCGCTTATGTCCCTGGCTCAATCACTGACATCTTCATCATCTCTTTGATGCCAATCGCGATGTATAACGGCATGCACTGGCAAGCGCTTGGTGTAGGATTAGGTTACATCGCAATTGTCTTATTTGTTTGGCGATTCATTTTTAAACGTAACCGCAGTGCTCTGACACACGAATCTTAGTCGCTTTACTCGGGAGGATTTTATCCTCTCGAGTTCATTCCTTGGTTTTTATCAAAATCACTCCTCATCTCGAAAATAAGCAACTTGTTTTATATTTGAGATTTGCAATCCCGATCTCTTACTATCATTCTTTTTTAATACTTGACCTGAAAGTTTCTATATCAGAATAGCCGCCTATTCGTTTCTAAAACATGGAGAAAGGCTGTGCGTCGCTCTCAAGGATTTACTCTTATTGAACTCATTGTGTGCATCATCATTCTTGGTATCGTAAGCGTCGTTGCATTTCCTAAATTTCTTGGCTTACAAAAAGATGCCAGAGTGGCGGTTCTATATGGAGCCAGAGAAGCACTCATGACCGCCAACAACTTTGTCTACACCAAAGCAGTGATTCAATCTCAAGAGACAGTAGATGGCGGCATACAATATAACATTGATCTAGATAATGACGGCCATAACGACCTAATTGGTTACTTTGGATTTATCAAAAATGTTATTCCAGCAAAAGAGCTAGCAGGCTTTGATCCGCAACTCACTATCAACACTTGGTACGGGGTAGATAGCCCAGACGAGCCCTACTTCCTTATTGGTTTTGCAAACAAGCCTGTTGGTCCAGAACATATGTGTTATGTCGAAGTTTACTACCCAGAAACTCCTGGTGGCCAAGTGAAATACAAAATACAAACTGACGATTGCTAATTCCCATATAGAGTGGCAGTAACACTTTTACTTTTGGTGTCTTCATCGTTATTGCAAGGTAATGGCTCCAAAACCACCATTAACAACTATTTCACATAATGTCGTCGCACAGTTAGCTCATAGAGATAAAACCAGTAATTTGCGCCGACACATGGCTATAATTGAAACAATCTATCGTTTTTAAACCCGCCTATAACTTGTGCTTGTAAACTCATCATTTCGCTCAATAATAGTTCTATAACAAATTCAATAATTTAAAGCGGGAGGCGTAATGAGAATATTCTGGCAGCTACGTTGGTATTTCCAACAAAAGTGGAGGCACTATGTCGGATCCATTCTGCTTTTCGCTGTGATATCAGCACTACAGCTTGTTCCGCCCAAAGCAGTTGGCATCATAGTTGATGGCGTCGTAGACAACACTTTAGATACAAATACGCTGATTCTATGGCTCTCAGGGTTAACTGTACTGATCTTTACTATTTATGGGTGTCGCATCTTATGGCGAATTTGGCTTTTCGGCGCAAGCTGGGAGCTCGGGACCATTCTACGTAACCGTCTATATAGGCATTTATCGACACAGCCACCTCGTTTTTTTGAACGTTACAAGACGGGGGATCTGATGGCTCGTGGCACTAATGATGTGCGTAATATCGTTATGACTGCCGGCGAAGGGGTTTTAACCGCCGCAGACTCTTTGATCACTGGTATTGCGGTTTTAATCATTATGGTAACGCAAGTAAGCTGGAAGCTCACCGTAATGGCGCTTCTTCCAATGCCATTTCTTGCCATCATCATCTTCTTTATTGTGCGTATCCTACATCAACGCTTTCGTGTCGCTCAGGAAGCCTTTTCTACCATGTCAGACATGACACAAGAGTCACTTAATGGCGTGCGAATGCTGCGTGCTTTCGGATTAGAAAACCAAGAGCAGCAACGTTTTGAAGAGGTTGTGGATGATACTGGCGAAAAGAACATCGCTGTCGCAAGAGTCGATGCTAGATTTGACCCGGCAATTCAGTTAACCATCGGTCTTTCTTTCCTTCTTAGTGTCGCTGCTGGTGCTTACCTTGTTGATAAAGGTGAGATCACGCTTGGTGATCTGACCGCATTTACGATGTATTTAGGGTTGATGATATGGCCGATGTTGGCATTCGCATTCCTATTTAACATTTTAGAAAGAGGCTCTGCTGCATGGAACCGATTACAAGAGATCTTTGATGAAAAGCCAGAAATTATCAGTGGCAATAAGCCAATAGAAAATAAACCACTTCCGTTAAAAATTGATATCGACGATTTCCATTGGTCTAGTGATTTACCGCCCGCTTTGACGGAAGTAAACATCGAACTGGAACCCGGAAAAATGTTGGGAGTTGCAGGGCCGGTAGGAAGCGGAAAATCGACCCTGTTAACACTACTTTTGCGTCAACATGATTTAGAAAACGGCTCAATTAAATTCGGTGATGTCGAGATCAAGGATGCCCTACTTCCACAGTGGCGCAACCGTTTTGCTGTCGTTAACCAAAGTCCGTTTCTATTCTCCAAATCTATCTTCGACAATATTGCCTTAGGCAACCCTAATGCAGAGAAAGAAGAAGTCTATAGAGCAGCAAAGTTAGCCTGTATACATGACGATATTGAAAAGTTTCCTGAAGGCTATCAAACAGAAGTTGGTGAAAAAGGCATTACACTCTCCGGCGGGCAAAAACAACGTATTGCGATAGCACGCGCTATGCTGCTGAATGCTCAAGTGTTGGTTTTGGACGATGCACTTTCCGCTGTTGATGGGCGGACCGAACATCAAATCCTTAAGAATTTAGAAACATACTACCGTAATCAAGCCCTAATCGTTATTGCGCACCGCCTCACCGCTTTGGAAGCAGCAGACGAGATCATTGTATTGAATCACGGACACATTACTGAACGTGGGCAACATAGCGCTTTATTAGCGCATAAAGGCTGGTACGCCGAGATGTTCGAGTATCAGAAACTAGAGCAGGCGATGGAGGAATAATGAATGAACCAGACCAGCACGTTTAAACGGTTAATGTCTTACCCATTATCTCAACCAAAGCCAATGATTAAAGGACTCGCCTTGCTGTTTATTGCTGCGTTAGCCAGCGCTGGCGGCCCTTGGTTGATTCAATATTTCATTGATGAGCACATCGCTAAAGGTGACTATTCACAAAATGTTCTGATTTCGCTAGCAGTAGGTTATATCGCTCTTCAGATCGTATCGGCAACATTCCAGTATTTTCAGTCATTGCAATTTAGCATTGTCGCGGCTAACACGATCAAAGCGATTCGTAAGCAAGTATTTTCTGGCGTGATTAAGCAGCCGTTATCTGCGTTTGATTACACTCCTGCTGGAAAATTGGTGTCGCGAATCACCAACGATACGGAATCTTTACAGCAATTTTATGAGCTTTTGATCGCGACCGTGGTGAAAAACGTGGTCATGATTGTCGTAATGCTTGGCGTTATGTTTTTCATGAGTTGGAAGCTCACACTCGTTGTGCTTGTATTGCTGCCGATCGTCATCGGCTTTATGTACTTGTTTAAGCAGCTAAGTACAGAAAGCTACCGAAAGATGCGTGACCTATTGACCGATATAAATGCGAATCTGAGTGAATCCATTCAAGGGATGAGTGTCATTCAATTAATGCAACAAGAAGAGCGTTTTAATAAACAGTTCAACGAGCTAACCGCAGAGCATCTGGTGGCATCTAAACGAGTGATTCGGCTAAACGGCTATCTGCTAAGACCATTAATGGACTTACTCGCTGGTCTTGCGTTGCTTTGCTTGGTTGCGATCTTTGGTTTTAATGGTATTGAGTTGATTGGTGTGGGGGTACTGTATGCATTTATCAGTTATCTTGCGCGAGTTACTGAACCACTAATTGAGATGACTCAGCAACTTGCTCTACTTCAGCAGGCGTTAGTGTCAAGCGAACGTGTTTTTGAATTGATTGACGCGAAAGAACAAACTTACGGGGGCGATCATCAACCATTAAGGTCAGGTGCTATCGAACTTAAAGACCTCACATTTAGCTACGATGGTAAACAGGACGTCCTAAAAGACATTTCGTTGAAGGCCAACCACCAAGACTTTATCGCGCTTGTCGGGCATACAGGAAGCGGTAAAAGCACATTAGCGTCACTGTTAATGGGCTTTTATCCAACGCAATGTGGTGAACTGCTCATAGATGGTCGTCCACTTAAAACATTAGGGAAAGACGTACTTCGCAAAGATGTGGCAATGGTTCAACAAGATCCACATATTCTCCCTGCTTCAGTCAGAGAAAACATCTCTCTCAGTCGGGCGGTTGATGACAATCAAATATGGGATGCGTTAGACAAGGTAGGTTTGGCAGAACAAATTCATCGTTACCCTAACGGGCTAGACACGCAGTTAGGTCAAGGCGAAACTAATTTATCTGCAGGTCAGAAACAGCTTTTGGCGTTAGCACGTGTGCTTGTGGTAAAACCTAAGATATTGATATTAGATGAAGCAACCGCAAATATTGACTCAGGAACAGAGGCTTTAATCCAAAAGAGCTTGGCGGTCCTCAGACAAGACATGACGCTCGTTGTTATTGCTCATCGGCTTTCAACTATCTTAGATGCAGACCAAATCATTGTTCTTCATCATGGGGAGTTAGTCGAGAAAGGCACACACAAAGCACTCTTAACGCAAAATGGTCGTTATGCTCAAATGTATCAGTTACAGCAAGCAAACCGACACCTACAACAGATTGAAGAAGACACCAAGCAACTCGAAGAAGCGGTGTGATTTTATGCCCGTGCCTTCTTTTATTTAGTCGGCATGGGCATAATTGGTGTAACTTCAAAATTTAGCCTTGTAAGCTTCCAATTTCTTCATAATGTGAACTAATTTTCTATTTCTTACCTATTATTGACATAACCCCTCGCTATATCACGCAAGGTCGTTGTAAAATCGTACGGTACTTAAGTCTACTGCCTGTGGCATTGGGCTGAATTCCGCTTTCTAATTATGCACATTAATCTCATGACACAAGTCCATGGACAAAGATAAGTTTACTAACATCTATCGCTTGCCTGGTTCGATTCAAATTCGTATCGGTAAATGGCAAAAGACGTTCCGCGGCACCTCTGATTTAGTTTTACATCAGGCGCTAATGGAGCGTAATAAGCAATTTAAGAAGCCAGACTTTTTACCTAAAGGCTGGTGTGTCACTCCTGTTGATGAAAACGACATTACCATTACGCATCACGGTAAATATATCCAAACCGTTATGCGCACAATGCTGGACAGAAAGGTCTCATACAAGCGACTGTTCCTATCTCGAATGAGTCTCGAAGATGGTGAAAAAGTGCTCCACAATTACAAGCTGGAGTGGGTAAGAAAACATAACCAGATCGCCAAAAAGTACAATCAAATTAAAAAGAAACAATATATGAACTTTGCAAGAGAAGAAGAGGAAACCCTCTACCCTTCGATTCCAAAGGGTGAGTTTGACAAAACATTATGGAACAAACTTGTCGTATCATCGTTTGGCCCGCAGAAAAAGTACAAAAACCCGCACTTTGTCCGTAAAGCCGATTTCTAAATAAACACCCCTAAAGTGAGGGGTGTTTATTTATACGTTAACTCACCAGTCGTAAGTTAAACTTGCAATAACATTTTGTCGGTCGCCATACCAACAAAAGCCATCACATGTCGCTATGTACTTTTTATCCGCGATGTTTTTAGCTGCGACTTGTAGCTTGTAATCGCCGATTCGATAACTGACCGTCGCATCCATTAAGAAATAACTTGGTACTTTTAGTCTCTCTTCATTGTCTCCGTATGACTCACCTGTATAGCGCGCGCCTAAGCCAACAGCAAAGCCATCAAGAGGTCCATCAAAGAAACGATAATGTGCCCAAGCTGATGATACGGTATTCGCCACTTGGGAAGGTGTTTTGCCAACCCATGCCTTATTGATGTCTTCTTTTATCTCTGCATCAACGTACGCAATGTTCCCGATCAATGTTAAGGATGGTGTCACATTAGCTACAGCTTCAAACTCAACGCCGTTATTTTCTATTTTTCCTATTTGCGTTAATTCACTCAAGTAGATACGAGCCAAGTTTTCTTTTGTTGCCCGATACGTTGCAATATTGAAATAACCATCAAATGAATCCGGTTGGTATTTCATACCGATTTCAAATTGATCACCGCTTTCAGGCTTCGCTGGCTTACCATTGCTGTCTTCTTGAATAATTGGATCAAAGTACTGAGAGTAACTAAAGTATGGCGTGAAGCCAGAATCAGAAATATAAGCCGTTCCCACGCTAAACGTCCACTCTCCATTATCGACTTTCGTGCGAGCACCCGTGGTAACATTATGTACTTCATTACTTGTATCGTCGTAACGTGCGCCCAATAACATCGCCCATTTATCGTTGATCAGCATATGATCTTGAAAGTAGACGCCGAGCTGCTGATTATCGATTTTCGTTCTTTGCTTATCGGTTTCGCTCAATGGTTGTAGCGTATTCGGATCGAGTAACATTATGTTATCCGAATAAGTAGGATTAAATACATTAAACCTAGGGTCAGGCAAAGCTCCCATTGGTGTGTTTAAGAGCGCATTACCATCAGCAACGATAGGATCATTCGCAAAATCTTTACCATCGATACTGATCATTTGAAAATCTATGCCCAACATCAAGTTATGCTCAACACTTCCCCAATTTACTTGGTGCATCAAACGATTATCGATATTAAAAGCATCAGATGACCCATCTTCTGTTGAAGCACCCCGAAGTATGGTTTTGCGTTCATTTGATGGGTCCAAAGCCGGCCCCAACGCAGGCACGTCAGCCGAGTAAACGTACGAATACATTTGTCTTAGCTTAACATCCATTTCGCTGTAACGAGCTGCTTGAACAAATGAAGTGGTATCATTATATGCATGAGAAAACTCATAGCCTAAAGACATCTGCTCACGCTCAAACGTCTCCCAGTTAGGATTGCCTATCGCTAAACTATCACTGATCTTTCCATTTTTGTTTGGCGTTAACGTTCCTTCAACTGGCAAAAATTGCAGATAAGGATCTGAGTCGTCTTTTTGATAGCTCGTTAGAAAGGTAATTTCAGACGTCTCATTAAATTTGTACGTCATCGATGGAGAGAGAAGAATGCGCTCTGCTTCTACCCTACTAATTCTCGTCCCATTTTTTCTCGCTAACCCTTGAAAGCGGAAAGCTAGCTGCTCACTCACCTCAGAGTTTACGTCAAGAGAAAGTTGTTTACGGTCTTCAGAACCGTACTCCAAAGATACAAGTCCTGACCCCCCATCAAATTGAGGTCGCTTACTGACAACATTGATAACCCCACCTGGAGGGTTTTGCCCATAAAGAACAGACGCTGCACCACGTAAAACTTCAACCCTCTCTAACGCAAACGGATCTATTTGCCAACTATAGAAGCCAGAAGAATATAAACGGGTACCATCTTGATACAACCCACTGTTCGCCTGTTTAAAACCACGAATAATAAACCAATCTTGCTTGTTATCTTCGCCGAAATAATTAGTTTGAATGCTTGGTGTGTACTGTAGTGCGTCAGAAATGCTAATAGAGGCACGATCATCCATTTGCTCTCGCGTAACAACAGACACCGCTCTTGGAGTCTCATTGATAGCAATATCAGTTTTCGTCGCTGCCCGACTCTTCGCTCCGAGATAACTAAAATCTGGACCAACTGCACTGTCTTGCTGCTGTCCAATCACAACTATATTTTCATCTTCCTGAGCCAAGACATTTGGCGTTGATACAGCTAATACAACCGCCATCGACGTTGGTGTCAGCATAAACTGCCGAGTCATATTCTCTCCTTTTTGTCGGCAGCCAAACCAACCCTTCATGACTTCAGCGACCGCTGAAAGAAAAGCGAGTTACGGCATCGCCAGTTGTTTCCGTAAAAGACAAACCAGAGGTTTTGCATAAAGCACTCGCATAGGTTACGAATGCCACTACGAGTGCTTATTTGTATAAGTACTTTCTTGGTTGAGGCTTAGCTCATTTCTATAAGCGGCGTAAACCCCACATTAAATACAAACCGCCAATGAGAGACGCCATAAGCCCTGTTGGTATTTCTTGCGGGTAAAGGACCTGTCGTCCCAACCAATCAGCCAACAACATCACCCCTGCCCCCAGTATCGCGGCGCATAACATGTGTTGTGACGCTTTGTTAAAACCAAATAAGCGAGCTAAATGCGGAGCCAACAACCCAACAAAGCTAATCGGACCAACAACCAATGTCGCACTGACCGTGAGACAAGCAACTAAAAGAAGCAGTGTTGCGCGTGAACGATCAACTCGAATTCCAAGCGCTTTAGAGGAAGCGGCACCGACAGGAAGAATATCTAGCCATCTTACGCAGAGAAAACTCAACCCTATAAAGACAAGCGCAGATAAAGACAACGGGAGTAACGTTTCAACCGAGACATAGTAGGTAGACCCTGACAACCAAGCCAATGCTTGATAACTTCTTGGGTCACCAGTGGCTAGAATAAAGCTCTGTATTGCATTCATCAGTGCGGTTATCGCAATACCAGTCAACAAAATACGCTCCGGCTGAAAGCCTGATTTACGGTTTAGCAGCACAATGACTAATACCGTCGCTAATGCACCTACGAACCCGCCTAGAGAAAGAGTGAAAATTGACGAACCAAACCCAGTAAACATCGCGATGATCAATCCCATCGCTGTCCCTGAACTGATACCGATCACTTCAGGACTTGCCATTGGGTTTCCACTTAGGCGTTGAATCATGGTTCCAGCAATCGCTAACATTGCCCCCGCAATTGCTGCTGCAAATAATCTAGGTGCGCGCCACTCCAAAAAAATCCAATTTTGGCTAGAAAATAAGTTTGCCCACCCTTCATTTTGCACAGCAACCGTGGCAAAAAGAACAACAGAAATTAACGTGCCGATCAACGCCAATGAGATCGCTTTAGGGTTTAGCTTGTAAACATGTTCACGATGTCGAGTTAACACTGTTTGAGTATGGCCCTGCGTCTTTTGTGATAAGCGAGGTAACAGCCATAACAGTAGCGGAGCGCCCAGTGCAGCGGTTGCTGCTCCCGTTGGTATAAAACTCGCCATTAGCCCTGGCAGTTGCTGAATAACCAAATCGGTTAAAGTCAATAACATGGCACCAATCAGCATTGATACCCAAAGCTTATGCTGGATTTTATTGATACCTATCAATCGAGTAATCGCTGGCGCCGCTAACCCGATGAAACCGATGATTCCTACGGCAGAAACCACCCAAGAAGTGATTAACACCGCAAGCCCAAGACAGACAAAACGCAACTTAGCTAGCGAGACACCTAAACTCTTGGCACCTTGCTCGGAGAGTTCCAACAGACTTAACGGCTTTGCAATCACAAATGCAACGACCGTAGCAAGTGCGATTCGAGGGGCAAGATACGAGAAATCTCCCCATCCACTCTGAACAAGCGAACCGGCTCCCCATATCATTAACCCATTCAGCTTTTCGGTATTCATCATCAGAATAACCGTACTTAATGATGCAAAGTACAGGTTTATCACTAACCCAGAAACGACGACAACCGTTGGAGATAACGCTCGTCGCCATGACAACAGCATCACCAACCCCATCGATATCACACCGCCGATGAGAGCAACCAAATTAGGCGCGATATCCAACATCCAAGGTGCGAATAGCGTAGCTAACATCAAAGCAAAACTTGAACCGCTCGCCACACCAAGTGTCGTGGGTGAAGCGAGAGGGTTACGCAGCACTTGCTGCATCAATACCCCAGCAACCGCTAATCCAGCACCAGATATAATCGTGGTGAAGACTCGAGGCCACCAGCTAAAGTGAAGTAAAACAGAATCGATAGATTGAAAGTTAGGCTCCCATAAACTGCTTAGAGCCAACGAAAATGAGCTTACTTGGTACAATTGGAAAGCACCAATAGAAAAGGTAAATGCCGAAAGTAACACCACAAAGCTTAAAGGCATCGTTTTCATTGTGTTAACTCCTCGACCTTACTCGCCGTAACTAACTCTGCGAAACGGAGAGCTGAAGGCATAGAACCAAAACTCCAAACGGGTGCGACTTGCATGACCTTTTCACCAGATTGTTGAACAACATATTGCCAAAATGGGTCTTGAGAGAGCTGCTCCGCTCCACCGTAAGGTAATGGCTCTACGATAACAATTTGAGCTTTTATGCCAGCTAACTTGTCGATGCCAACTAGGCTAAAGCCCCAGCTATTCGTCTTTTCATTCCATGCATTACTCAGCCCAATCTTTTCGATAGCCTGAGAGTAAAGACTATTTTGACCAAAAACACGAACGTGCTTCGTATCCATAAACTGAATCATTAAAAGCGGCGGCTGGTCTTTGTTTATGCGCTGTTTTAATAAAGAGAAACGTTTTTCATATTGTTGGATAAGCGCCTCTGCTTCCGCTTCTCTTCCCAGCTCTTCACCAAACCTCCGAGTGAAACGAGTAAGTACCGACCAATCTGTGATCCCGCTTTCATATAAGTCAATCGTGGTAACGGGGGCAATATCGACTAAACGATGCTTCATTGAGGAGAAGTACGGGGCAATAAAAATACGGTCAGGTCTGAGCTCGTAAATACGCTCTATATTGGGTTGAGTTCTTAACCCTACATCCTTAGTTTGAGGTGGTAACGGTGGCGATTTTACCCAAGCATCGTAATCTTGCCCTTGAGCGACGCCTACGGGCACAACCCCTAACGCCAACATCGTTTCAGTTTGTGTCCAATCAACCGACATCACCCGAGGTGATGCGTCAGCTAGTGCTTGAAAAGAACTGACCAAAAGCGCACTAAGTGAGAGAGCGAAAGAGAAATGTTTAAGTCGAGTGTTTGTACTGCTCATTATTCCAACCTTTAGCTTGGCATCGCCACCGGGTAACCCGCAGGGTGGTCAGAGATCATCATCTCTATCCCATATATGTCCCTCAACTTAGGTTCAGTAAACACCTGTTCAACATTGCCTTGTGCAATCAAATCACCTTGATGTAATGCAACGATGTAGTCGCAAAATCGTGCAGCCAAGTTGATGTCGTGTAATACGATAATAACGCCCAAGCCCAGTTCTTGACTGAGTTTAGAGATAAGCTTCAACATATCGACTTGATGGCTGATATCTAGCGCAGACAAAGGCTCATCAAGAAGCAAATACTCGGTTTTTTGGGCTAACAGCATAGCTAGCCACACACGTTGACGCTCTCCTCCAGATAACGTGTCCACTAAGCGATCTGCGTATTTTAGTGTGCCTGTCATCGCCATTGCTTCTTCAACAATGTCGTGATCTTTCTTACTCAAACGTCCAAGTAAACCATGCCATGGATAACGACCAAAACCGACTAAATCTCGACCTAAAATACTGTCGGTCACTGGAAGATGCTGAGGCAAGTAGGCAATGTGTTGGGCGAATTTTTTCGCTGAGAGATCGTTAATGCTCGTTCCATGCAGAACCACGTCACCAGCGGTGTATGGCTGTTGCTGTGCCAGCAACTTTAACAATGTGGATTTTCCTGAACCATTGTGTCCAACAAGAGCGTATGTTTTTCCGGGTTCAAATGTCACATCAAACGCTTTTAGCAATGACTTGCCTTCAATCTCAAACTGGAGTGCTTTAGCTTCCAACATCCCTACTTCACCTAATAGCCATTTACGAATAACAGTTATTCAGAGCTCTCATTCGTTGATCACGTTTGCCGTTCTTATTCAACAGAACGATTAATAAGGGAGGTTTTATATAACAACAAAGATACAAATGCAAACCGTTGTCATTATCATTACATCAACAAGATCATTGAGAGAATTGCTAAGTGTTAGTGATAATTTGCTCGGCTGAACTTCATTAGTAAATTATAGGCAGGTCAACGAGAGTAGCGGTCTCCCACTGCTCTCGCATAAATTTGAACGAATACTGCAGCGTATGAAGAAATGAAAAATGCCGCAGTGAATACATTAATGACGAGCGTCAGCGCCAAACTCTACTTCTTTATAGATATCGGCCAGCGACTTTTTACCTTGTTTGTCTTTGGCTGAACGCTTTTTCTTAGTTTGATAATGGTATTCTTGCTCCTGAAGTGCTTGTTCGTGCTCTTTTGCTGACTCAACAAACTCAGGATTTGCAAGTGCTTGTTGGCGTAAGCGGTTTACTCTTTCAAGGGTTTCCCACAACATACTTCACCTCCAAACTTGTTACTGTATATAAAAACAGTATTATTTAAATATTCCTCCTCGTCAACATTTCAACTTTGTTACTGCTCTTCACATTAACCCCAAGCCTGTATAGTGCTCAGGATATTTGTGGATGATTTGCTTTATATAACCTTGATGCTCTCGCAGAGCATTAACACATTCTCGAGATAACCATCCCTGATATACCCATTTTTCAAGCTCTAACAATGCGTATGGGATGGACCACGCTTGTCTATACGGATGGTGCGTTGTCATAAAATCAAAGGCATTTGCAGCAGCCGTAATTTGCGCGGCTATTGGTATATCGTCACTGGTTAAACCATACGGATAACCAGTGCCATTTAAGTTTTCGTACTGATAAGTAACCATCTGCAAAAACAAAGTCACACTCGGGTGAACCGGATTTCCGATACGGGCAACTATGTCATCCGCTGAATCGATACAACGCTCAATATGTTGAATCAATATCGCCTCTTGTTCTTGAGAGTAATTTGTTCGGCGGCTAGCAATTTCAACTGGCAGCTGACTATCACCGAGCGCATGGAACTGAGCAAAAATACCAATATCTTCGACCATTTCGTCATTCAGGTGATAACGATCCGCTAACTGCGTTGCGATAATTTGACTGTAGTACTTCATGCGTTTGGTATGCGCGTAATACTCAGGTGAATAGCCTGGCATCATACATTGCATTCGGTTCGCTAGCGTTTCTATCGCATTGACTACTTGAGTCTCTGATTCAACCGCAAATCGAATCATTTCGAAATAAGGTTTAAGACCATTCAGCGCTTCTAAACTAAACGCATCACGTTGAGTGGAGTTCAAAAATACAAAACCAGTAAAAGCTTTATTGTCATAACAAGGAATAGCAGCCGACGACTGATATCCGTGTTTGAGTAAAATTTGAACCCGAGGACAGTGATTAATATCATGAAGGTCTTCGACGATACGAGGAACCGCGTTTTTAGAGGCAATATTGAGGTGGTGGAGTTTACGGAATGCTGATTCGTGATGGGCTAGACACCAAGTGTCGAACTCACTTTCTGCAAATGATTTGAGCACATCTTGGTCTGGGTGATATTTTGCAAATGACACCCTATCAATACATGGCAAGTGCGCCTGCATCCTGCCTTTTAGCGTTTGCAGTTGCTCGTTAAGCGGTTTTGCAAACGGGTAAAAACTCCGGTGCGCCATGCTTCACCTCCACACCAAAGCAGAGAAACAAGAAAAGCTCATTGTGTTGCAAATTCAATGGTATTTTGAGCGGTTTTTTCCACTTAAACTATCGATATACCACAACTTAAGTGTACGAAATAAAAGCACATTTCTACCAATTTTTTCACCGGATATCTTACGGTAATTTGATCCAGATTAAAAAAGCCAACGAGCAAAACTCGTTGGCTTAACAATACTGATTGATTACGATGGATTCAGTAACTAGAGGTTATTCAAAGAACGTTCTGAACAACTAGCCTAGAGCAGGAAGCACACCCAGCGTAATTAACACCTGAGCGAATACGATGCCAGTGCCAGCGATGCCCGTTATCACTAGCGCACCTTGACCACCTGCGACGCGGTACTCCCCAGTAAAATCATCCGATTTACGAACCTTGATCACCATAACCAAAGGCAAAAAGATGGCTAAAATCGCTAAGGCAATCGCTGCATAGCCCAAAGCCATAATAAAGCCTTGAGGATAGAAAAGTGCGAAGCCTAGCGGTGGAGTAAACGTCACTAGTGCCGCAATCAAACGATTAGGCTTATCGTTACTTCCTTTGATGGTATCACCCAAAAATTCGAATAGACCCAAACTCACGCCAAGGAACGATGTCAACAATGCCAAGTCAGCAAACACACCAACAATGCTACCCAAATTTGATTGGTGTACTGTCTGAGATAGTTGACCAATCAGTGCGCTCAACCCTCCGTTCTCAACAAGCGTACTTTGGCTAACCACACCCAACGTCACGATTTGCCAAAAGATATAAATAACGAGTGGAATCGTCGAACCAATAATAACGGCTTTGCGTAAAGAAGAAGTGTCACCGTCTAAGTAATTCACAATTGCAGGTATACTTCCGTGGAAACCAAACGAAGTAAAGATCACCGGAATCGCCGCTACAACAAGGCCTTGTTCGATTGGCATACTTAACAAGTAAGATTCCGTAACGTTTGGAGCAAGAAAAGAAAGCACCGCAACCATCGCAATGAGCTTCATCGCGAACAGTACTCGGTTTACTTTATCGACCGTACCGGTACCCACCGTCACAACTAAAGTCACAATTAAGGTAAAGATTATCGTTGATGTAGGCCCTGAAATATCGAGGTCAAACCATTGTGCAAGGCGGTCTCCGAACTGAGCACCACCGCCAGCGATATACGCTGCACATAATGAGTAGAAAAGAAACAACATCGCAAAACTTGCCACCCACTTGCCTTTTTGACCTAGGATCTGTTTCGCCAAAGTATGAAGTGTAGCACTACTCTCCGCATGTTGATGAAGCTCAAGCATAAGCAAGGCAGTGAAAGCCATCAGAGCCCATAAGCCTAGCATGATGATAATAGAAGTTGAAAAACCAATGCCGGCAGAGGCAAGTGGAAGCGCTAGCATACCAGCGCCTATTGTAGTGCCCGCAATAATTAGCGTACTACCGAATACTTTAGAACGACTCATTGTATATTAATCTTTACACTTTATTAGAAATTATCAGTATTAGATCGGGCAACGGCGGACCGAAACCAACACCATATTTGTATTGCCGTCGATATTGTAGGATCTTTAGCAGAAGATCAAGCAAAGTGTAAGGATAAAAAACCACACATGTAAACTATAATTTACACCTTACTGATATTTAACAATAACTGTGTGCATTCTTCCCTGTTCATGAACTTGGGAACAGGGTAATTCCAGTGCGCCTCTTTCAGAATTAAATCAACAAGCGCATCAGCATCTTCACGTTGAATGAGCGCACTGGTTTGCTCAATATCAATAGTTGAAAACAAGGACTCCAGATTCGCCAAAAAATGCTGAGCACTTGCGTTACCTAACTGCCCCTCGGCCGTCAACTCATCGAGCTTTCTTAGTTGAGGCTCAATCTCTGATAATGAAAAGCGCAGCACAGGCAACAAGGCTAATCCGTTTGCCATACCATGAGGTATTCCATATCTCGCACCGAATGTGTGAGCAAAGGCATGAACATAACCCAAACTCGCTTTGGTAAATGCTAAACCCGCGTAATAGGATGCCATAGCCATTTTATGACGAGCTTCGACATCATCCCCTTGCATCACAGCCCTAGGAAGATATTTAAAAATGAGTTTAATAGCGGCAACCGAATAAGCCATCGTTTCTTGAGTAGCGTTTTTCGATACATAGGCCTCAATAGCGTGGGTTAATGCATCAACGCCAGTATCAGCCGTGATCTTAGGAGGTAAACCAATCATTAAATTCGCATCTAAAGCTGCCATTAGTGGCACCAACTTTGGATCCATTAAAGGGGTTTTAATGTGTGAGGAGGGATCTGACACGACCGCAGCTATAGTAACTTCACTTCCGGTTCCAGCCGTTGTTGGAATAGCAAAAAGCGGCGCTGGCATTCGCCATACCTTCAATAGTCCAGCTAATTTTTTGATTGGCCGTTTATTGGTAACTTTCGCAGCGATGACTTTTGCACAATCCATTGCAGAGCCGCCACCCAAAGCTAATATGCCCTCACAATGAAAACGATGATAAGCCTCTAGACCGCTCTCTACCTGATCATAGGTAGGATCGGGCTTAACTTGCGAGAAAACATCTAACTGTAAATCGAGTTTTGCTGCAGCCTCAAGCACCTTATCTACAATACCGACTTGGACTAACCCTTCGTCGGTAACTAACAAAACGCGTTTAAATCCCAGCTCGGTTATCGATTCTAATAGCTCATTCATCGAACCAGGGCCGGAAAACAAGGTTGGTCTCGGCATAGGAAGGATATGGGCTGCAATTTTTAACCCAGCGGTGTAACTCCGGTATAAACGATGCTTCAACATACGAAATCCTTTTCATTTAGAGCTATCATTCTAGCTACTTTTACTACCTATGCTTACTTTGCAATCACACATTTTCAATAAACTTATCTCACTAAAAGGGCTAGCATCGCTGGGAAACCGTACCATTTCATTATCTTTCCTCAACGACATGAGCTACAGAGAAAATGTTTTCAACGACGCTCTATTGTCATGTAGTTAACAAGCTTCTTTCCCTATTACTCTGTTAGTTACAGAGCGAGCCTCGAAGAAGTCTTCTTATTTTTTGCCAAAAGCAACAATATGAATTCTGTTAATCACACATCAATACCGTGTGTCTCTGGTTGAGCCCGAGCACGATTTACAAAAATAAAAATAAGAATGCGTTACATCATGATTTATTGTCGTTTTCAAATAAGTCAACAAGAGCAACAATAATCTTTCAAAACTTATACTTAGTTCAAATATCTGACTCTTAACCATGAGCTTCAGGTGATATTATTATGCAACTAGGATTATTATCCCGCCCATAATCAAAACTATGTCTAAACGCCCACCTTTTTGGGGTCTATTCGCTGTCGTACCCAATTTTTCCTATCACCTTCTGATTTGGGTTTAGCGTGGGCTAATTAGCAATGTCGGTATAAACCATGAATCATTCTTGCCATTCCCATACGGACATGGGCTTTGAAGTCGATCTGAAACAAGCACTTATCTGGGTTGCTCGAGCACTCGACTATGTAGGTGTTGATGATACGCACCATAGCCATCGTGTCGCTTACATCGCTTACCAATGTGCTCGGGTCATGAACTGGGAACCAGAAAAAGCGGAGTTTTGCTACTTCGCAGGGATGATCCACGATTGTGGAGTCTCCGAAACACAAGAACATAAAATGTTACTTGAGGAGTTGGTGCCACAAGATGTAAAAACACATTGCTTAAGAGGATACCGAAGCCTCAAGCAGTGTCGTTTGTTGCGTCAGTTTGCTACACCTGTTCTTTACCACCATACACATTGGAGTGAACTAAAATATCTTGATTTACCGCCTTTTGAAAAAGAGGTCGCTGCCCTACTTTATTTAGCCGACCGTCTCGATTTTATGCGTTCCAAATACGTCATGAACTGCCACTGTGACATTGTCACACTTCATGAAGAACTAATTGCAGAATGCATCATGGCAAACGCTGGAACTTTGTTTAATCCAGACATGGCTAAGGCAATGGTTAAGCTCGTTATGACCGACGCATTTTGGTTCGCGATGGAGTCTGAAAATATAGAAACCATCGGATTAAACTTTAAAAGCATTGATTGGCTTCAAAAACAGCTCACCATCCAAGATATGAATAGTTTGGGCATGTTTATCGCTCGAATTGTTGACGCAAAAAGCCCATTTACTTATCAACATTCGCAAAAAGTGGCGGAGTTATCTCGGTATCTAGCCATCAAGCTTGGGTTCTGTGAGAACGACCAAGAGATGTTATTTATTGCTGGGTTGGTGCATGATATCGGAAAGTTAAAAACACCAGATGAGATTCTTCATAAAGAAGGATCTCTTAATAAACAAGAGTATACGCGTATCAAACGCCATACAATTGATACTCAGCTCGCATTGCATAAGGTCTTCCCTAACGCGAAAATAGCGGAGTGGGCTTCCAATCATCATGAACGTTTAGACGGGTCGGGCTATCCCTATCACAAAACAGGCGCCGAGCTCGATGTTCCATCGCGTATCATTGCTGTCGCGGATGTCTTCCAAGCTCTGTCTCAGGACCGTCCCTACCGAGGACGAATGGCTCAAGCGCAAATCGCCGCGATTATGGGCGAGCAAGTCGCTAATCAAGAACTTTGTTCTGACGTCTATGCAGTGCTAGAGCGAAACATGACCGAGTGTTACGAGCTATCAACTAATGTTTAATCGATAAAGGGCGTATCTACGCCCTTTGCTGATTTTGTACAGGTTGCAAACCAATCATTTTGCAATATCAAGTACATTGTCTCGCACACCATTGATTCTGAACCAACCTGCAATGCTGAACCGCTCTGCGTTGGTCGGTAAAACCTCATGCGGGAATTGCTCAGATAAGAATAAAAGTAAGCGTCCTGATTGAGGAGGGATGGTTGCTATCTTATTATCATTTAGATCGTAAACCACCAATTCACCTGCATCCTTTTCCGTCCAAGATTCGTTCATGTAAAAAACGGTTGTCAATCGACGGTTTTCATTGCCCTTAAAACAATCTAGATGCTTTTGGTAGAAATCCCCTTCCTCGTACTTGGCAAAGTGAGCTTCATACTCAAAAAGCCCCAGAAACAAGTGACGGTTCACTTCTTGGCGTATTTCTTCCATCTTATCTAAGTAAGAAGTAACCGCGTGCCCCATATTGGGCGATAACCATTGAATTTTGTCACTTCGAATTGACTCAATACGTGTCACATCGTCATTACGACCAATACGCGCTTTTTTCCAGTTACTTGGAATGCAGTCTCGTAATTGAGCCACTTCTTGTTCAGAAAGAAAATCATCCCAGATGTAGTAGCCATGGGTTGCTAACGCATCGATCATTTTATCCATTATTGTCGTTCACTCATATTAGTTGGGCGGTCTATATAAAAAATCTTCAACCCCACAACAAATGCGATTTTTTGTCGAAACGACAACAAAATAAAAGAGAGTAAAAATAGGTGATGACGAATATAAAAATGCCGCTCATATGAGCGGCAATATCTTTTATTATTGACGAGCTTCTAATCTGGTTGGATGAACTCGCAACGGACTAAGACGTTTAATAGTCGGGCGTTGTTTGTTTTTTAACTGGATATGGCAAAGTTCCAGAATTAAGCCGAATGCCATCGCAAAGTACACATAACCTTTGTTGATATGAATTTCGAAGCCTTCTGCCATCAATAAACCACCTAACAAAACGAGGAATAACAAAGCAAGTGTCTTAAAACCAGGGTAACACGACACCAGGTTATTGATTTTTTCTGCTGTCATGACCATCACGATAGCAGAAGAAACAATCGCTGCGACCATAAGTGGGACATCACTTGTTAAACCAACGGCGGTTATCACCGAGTCCATCGAGAATACAGCATCCACGGCAACAATCTGCAACAGAACTACCGCTAAACCAGTACGGGCGTGAGTTGAGTGAGCAGACTCGTTGTGATTTAACCAACTCCACAACTCTTTCAGGCTTTTAGCCAAGAGGAATGCACCACCCGCAATCATGATGACGTCTCTTCCGGTAAACGCTTGGTTCGCCAAAGAAAATAGCGGTTGAGTCAGTTGCATGATCCAAGAGATTGAAAACACTAAACCAATACGAGCAATAACAGCAAGACCAATACCAAGGTTTCTTGCCAGCTTACGTTGGTGCAGCGGCAGTCTTTCACATAAGACAGAGATAAAAACGACGTTATCAACGCCTAAGACAACTTCAAGCGCAAACAAAGTGGCGAAAATAGCCCAAGCTTCTGGTTGCATAAAAAGTTCTAGCATGAGCATGTCTCCAATAATAAGAAGACATATGGTGAAGGGTTTTGCCGACTAAAGGGGTCGTCCATTAATTATTTATACCTTTGTTACTGAGGGATCATGAGTAAATCACCAAACAATCAACAAAACAATATCTATTTTAATTAACAAGGAACAAGTTTAATTCGTGTACAAATCAATCAACTCCTCCAAATTGATTAAAATTACATAGAAGCTTTAGAATTGAATAAATGAAAGCATTAAAGTCCAACAAAACTAAGATAAATTTCTAGACTTATAAGCACCATCAACCCTTATGCAACCCATTAAATGCATTGAGCTCAAAGAGAAACAGGCGTGTTTCCGAGATAAACAATAGTAAAAATTTGTTTCATGCTGATATACTGCCAAAAATCATAAGAAACCATGCTATTTATGGACTACATTGCTCTTTCGCGTATAAGCCTTAAACATCTAACTGTTTTACATATGTTGTTAACCACTCACAGCGTCACACTTGCGGCAGAACGCTTGTGTGTAACACCATCGAGCGTCAGTAAAACGCTCGGACAGTTGCGCGAAACGCTAAAGGATGACCTTTTTTACCGTGATGGCACTCGCTTAGTGCCGACAGCATTTGCGCTGCATATAGGCCCATCAATCCATGGCATACTCTCCAGTATGAATGGATTATTACATCAAGGCTCTTTCAATCCGGCTTACTATCAAGGTAGTTTTTCATTAGCAATGCGTGAAAGTTCATTTGAGCTCTTTGCGCCAGTTCTACAGCACTTGTCCCAACAACTGAGCAACCACGCGCACTTGAATGTCCATGCGAAAGAGGAAATGAGCTTCGATGCATTAGCAAGAGGTCAAGTGGATTTTTTGTTGCTTCCTCACGATCTCAGCCAACCACCCACACAAAATAAAGACTTGGTCTGGAAAACCATTTTGAAAGACGAAATGGTTTGCTTAATGAGAGCATCGAACCCACTCGCTGAGCAACCCTTATCTGTTGAAAGTTACCTTTGTGCAAGACACATCGGTATTCATGATAAAGATCTGTCACAACCTTATTTTGAGCAAAATCTCACCCAAAGGCATTCAAAGCGAAACTTGGCCATGCGTGTAGCCGACTTTGGTTCAGCTGCGGTGATGTGTCAGCACTCGGATTACTTGTTCACATGCTCCAAGCTTTGGGCAAGAGCGGCAATGCAAGCAAAAGGTTTGGTTGAACAAGCTCTTCCATTCGATTACGGACAGGTAGCCTACAGCCTCGTTTGGAACAAAGCGAGCTTAAACGATCCCGCTTTAAAATGGTTGCAGCAACAATTACTCGACGCCTGCGCCATGTTAGATGCCTGTGATGCGTAAGCATAGATAAACAACGGTACTACGTGAGTACTGTCGGCACTGTGATAGGGTTACTCACGTAGCATCGAAGCTCTGATTTTAAGCGTTCGATATCATGATGAGAGCACATATCCCAAGTTAACGCCTCCCCCACTACTCCGTGATGCTGAAAAGCATTTAAACGGATAAGCACCGATTCAGGAAGAGTACTCAAGTAACGTCCAATTGCTACGATTTCTATATCTAAATCACTTTTTTGGGGAATATGCAGTAAGCGGATCTCGTACAATTTTTCGTGTTCAGCTAGGTAATGAAGGGTTTTAAATACACGATGATTATCACGCCCAGTTAGCCACTGATGCGTCTCCGTCTGCCACGCTTTCAAATCGATCATTGCGCCATCCAGAAAAGGGAGAATACGCTGCCAACCAGCAACCGCTAAAGAACCGTTACTGTCGATGAAACAAGAGAGGTGCCGTAATTCAGGATCTTGTTTTATCCCTTTAAACAGCTCAATAATGAAAGGAAGTTGTAAGGTAGATTCCCCACCGGATACTGTAACACCACTGATGAAAAAGCGATGCTTGCGTATCAAATCGAGCATTGTTACTACAGAGTAGTCAGTAATTTTTGGATTAGATTGGTTCTGACATATCTCTATACAATGATCGCAGTGGGTGCACTCCTCTTTAAGCCAAACAACGTTGTTGTTTTCGTCGAACTTCAATGCGCCTGCTGAACATTCACTCACACACTCACCACAATGATTACAATGGTTTATCGTGTGAGGATTGTGGCAGTTCAAACACTGATAGTTACAACCCTGTAGAAAGATGACTAGACGATTTCCTGGCCCATCAACACAAGAGAAAGGAAGGATACGAGTGACTTTTGCCAAAAGGCTTCCACTTCGTCTAGACATCTTGTTCTTTCCTAAACCGAACTTATGCCTGCGTGTAAGTCGGTGTTACTTCATGACTCACCACACGTGGTGAGCGTTCTAAAATTTTGGTATTTTTTGCTGCTTCTGCACCTAGAAACGTCGTGTTGGTTCTCGAACCTTCTTCATCATATTTCGCGACGTCTGAAAGTTTGATCATGTAGCCTGTCACGCGAATTAAGTCATTTGAAGTGACATTCGCGGTAAACTCACGATAACCAGCATTTAGTGCCCCTTTACATAAATTGAACATCGCTTCTGGGTTAGATTTCACCGTTTCATCAATCGTCAAAATATCGCTGATACCCGCACGATAATGCTGATGATGCTTCGCCGTTGCTTGTACATAAGTGACAGGGTCTGGCTCTGCACCATAAGGCAGACGTACACCTGGCGTAACATCATGATCTAAGCTAATGCCGCCTTGTGCATGTAAGAGCGCTTTGCCATCTAAACCATATTTCACCGGGGTTGAGTCCACCAGTTTAGCCAGTGTTGCTGAAACATCATGAGCAAAAGTATTTGCTCGATCATTTTTTCCGTATCGCCCTATTTGCCCTTCTTTTTCAAATAGAAGGTTTACCGCTTCGGCCATGCCGTAAACGCCATACATTGGCGCGAAATAGGACTCTTTTATCAACCCCTCTTGCGTCAAAAAGCCTTGAAAGAAGTTCGATTTTTCATGCAAGTGCGTGCTTCTTGCGTTTATGAGCTCGACCATTAATCGATGGTAAGAAGGCAACGCACTGTTTAAGAAGTCGTTACAGTCTGATGCTCGTTTTGCAACTTCTTTTAAATTCATTCGCACCAATGTGTTCGAGCCACCTGCTAATGGAAGCGAGTTGTAGCAACTTACGATACCAAAGTGTGAGCCGTTGTAGGCTTTCGCGTGCATTGGGTAATTGGCGATATGCGGTTTACTGCATTCACAAATGTTCTGTGTCGCTTGACGAAGTAAGTCATCAGGCGTAACTGTCTCATCGTACATAAAGGTGAGATTCGGTGCGATCTGCTTGAGCTCCGCATCTACTTTTAAAACAGTGCGACAAATAATGTTGTCTGTCGGTCCGACATTCACATGCATAAACGCATCTGGCAATGTGCGATCCAGCATGATCCAAAAATGTTTTAACTTTTTGTAAATCTGGCTCTCTGTTAGGTCGCCTATGTAAGGCAACAAGACATCATCTAACTGACCTAAGTAAACCGGAATGTTCGTTACCGAAGGAACATGATGGTAAATGATGGTAAGCATATTCAGCGCATCATCGAAATCATCAGCCGGAGACAACTCTAAATAGTCTGAGCCTTGCGATAGAAATTTAGCGTAATCAGGCAACACATAGCGAGGTTTAAACGGTGCATGACCTTCAAACATATCGCAGATGATGCCTTCATCCATTGCTTGTCTCAGTGATGGAGATACGGTCATATAAGGAATGTACGATTCCGCCTCTAAAGCTAAACAACTCGACTTCTGTTTTGGAGAAAGACGGACGTCGGTCGCGATATCTAGAAAACGTTGTTGTAGTTTAGAAAGGCTTGTCATCTAAGATATTCCTACAAAGTAACCACAAGCCCACAAGACAAAATACGAGCTCTACCCCTAAAGAGTAACGTGATTTTACTCCTGCTTGACTGTTGCCACTAATGAAAATAAACAAAACGTCTATTTCCATTCTGGAAATAAGACAAAGCTAAATTAGCGCATTCCAACTTACTATATGGGAAAACCTAACTGCGTACCGAAATCTGTCTTATTTATCGGTTTGCCGTCGACAACATCACTCCTGCACCAATAAATACTCCACCAGTCAAACGATTGAACAACTTCGCCCTTCCAGCGACAAACAACCAATCGGAGGCTTTTACCCCTAACAATGCATAAAATGTTAGCCAGCTAAGCTCAAAAACCACAAATGTAGACGCGAAAATCGCGAATTGAGACAGTAGCGGTGCGGAAGGTTCTATGAATTGAGGAAACAAAGCGGTGAAAAAGACTATCGCTTTGGGATTACTAGCGCCAACAATGAAACCACTAGTGAACGCGCTAAACGCTGTCGCGGAACTTTGAGTCGTTGCCGTTTTATTAAAATCTGTCTGAGATGAGCGCAACGCTTGAATACCTAACCAGATTAAGTAAGCGGCACCACACCATTTGATAATATTAAAAACTAACTCAGATGAAGCAATGACAACTCCCAGCCCGGTAAATGAGAGCGTAAGGATGATCGTAATCGCAGATAAACTGCCAAGCGCAGTCATGAAAGCAATACGAAACCCACTACTCACTCCTTTACTTAAACACAACAGTGAGCTTGGTCCTGGTGAAGCTGTGAGCACGAGAATGGCAAGAGTGTAAAAAATCCATGTATCTATTTGCATTGGCATCCCTTCCAGCAAAATGAGGTTTATAGCCCATTGTGTAGAACTATTTTATCGCCCGTTTATCGCCCGGTTTCTATCCATGATAGCCGAGGTCTTAATAACCATCTTGCATCTAAATAACTTAGAAAAAATTAACAGATAGTTATGCAAATAAAATACGATCTACATGCAAGGATGTAAAGCCTGTTGTATAAGCTTATCTATTTCTCTTAATCATAAAAAGGCTTAGGATCGATCTCTAACGATGAAGGCGCGATCGCTCTTTCAATTTTGTACGCACTCGTTTTTAAGTCCACCATCGTGACATCAATGTATCGTTTATACTTGCGGGAGTAGAAACATTTCACTTCTGGCTTTAATGCTTGAGATTCATTTGAAGACCAAACAATACCAACACGCCCATCGTTCAACTCGACAATGGAGCCTACGGGGTACATCCCAATGCAATTAATGAATTTGTAAACTAAGTCTGCGTCTAAATGAAATGGCGTTAGACTCAACAAGATTTTAAACGCTTCCGCAGAACTCATGCCTTTTTTGTAACAGCGATCAGCCGTTAGCGCATCGTAGATATCTACAATACAGCTCATACGGCCGTGAATTGGAATCTCATCCCCCTTCAAGCCTCTAGGATAACCATTGCCATCTAACTTCTCGTGGTGCATCAAACAAACATCACGGCTTACGTCACTAAGCCCTTTTACGTGAAGGATAATCTCACCTGCGAACACTTGATGTAGCTTCATATGTTCAAATTCTTCAGGCGTTAGCTTCGCTGGCTTGTGCAAGATCTTATCATCGACTTTAATTTTACCTACATCATGAATAATGCCACCTACAGCAAGCTGTTTTAGCGTTGGCTTATCCAAGCCCAAGTACTTACCGAATGACACTAAAAGACAAGCGACATTGACGGAGTGTTCCAATAAATAAGAGTCTTTTTTTCGGAGTGCAGAGACACACTGCAACGCATCTGAGTCAATAAAAACACTTTCAATGACATCGTCAGCCCAAGCTTCTACTTCATCAACTTCTATGATTTTTCCTTCAAAAGTTTGATTCAATAGTTTTTGCGCCAAATCTTTTGCTTCGGCGATCAGCTTTTTGGCTCGCTTGTGTTGGATGTCTCTCGAACGATAAGCTCGTTGACCCCTCTTAAAATCGGAGTGTTTCTGCTCTCGCGTCTCTTTAGTGGCACCAGTTGATTCATCTACAGGCTTGAAGACACACTGCTGCGAAGATAATGTTTGATCTACCCAAACATACTTTACGCCACTTGTAGCAAGCTTCTTAATGCCTTCAGGGCTAGATATCCGCCCTGCATTGGCTAAATTGACGCGCTTGTTGTGCTCTATCGCGGTAACAAACATACCAACGCCGATATCAGCGAGCGCAATTTTGATTGAATTTTTCGGATCGTACTGCATATAAAGAAGGCTTACTCGATATTAACGTCCGCATTATAAGAGATTTGATTACTTGGCGTGATAATAAATTTGAATTGATTACAATTAATGAGCATCCTGTCAATTAATAATCGGTCGCGCTCATTAAGTCCTTTTTGTTATTATGGTTTTATCCAAGATAACATATATACAAATGACGTTAGAAAACAGCACATTGATACCGACACAACTGAAAATAACTTTAGGATAATTATTCATAAATATTTATAGATTGCGGACGGCATCAATAACTGTATTTTATAAATGATTTTTACTGTTGACTATTTTTTATAAATGTCGATGATTAGCCGCCTAATCTTAGTATGTTATTAACCTAGTAGCGCATAAAATGATAGCCAAACAATTTGAACTGACACTTTTGTGATTGTAATGTACGCCAGCAGATCAACTCTATGTTATCAACCCCAACACTCATCTCTGATGCTAAAAGGCTCGAGGAGGAAATATCTTGACCACCCTATTTGACCAACAAGTCTCAGATAGTGACCGAGAGTTCCTAAAAATCGTCGAAGAACGATTCATTCATATCTTCGATGTATTTAACGAAGGCCTCTTTTACATGGATGAGTTTGGCACCATGGTATTTTATAACAAGGGCTTTTATGAGCAGCTTGGTATCAACGCTGGTCGAATCAGCTTAGAGCAATGGTTAGACCTTGTTCACCCTCTCGATCGAGAAAGACTCTCCACTCGGGTCGATGCTCACATCATTACCAACAACACGAGAGTCACAACGACCTACCGCGTGCGTAAACCCAATGGACAGTACGTCTGGATTGAAGGCGTAGCCATGACCAAAGAAACAGAACATGGTCATTATATGGTTGGTAGCCACCGTGATATTTCTGAACGCAAGCTGATGGAAAGCTACATTCATCAAGTCGCATTTCATGACAATGCGTCAGGTATGGCTAATCGCGCCCATCTCTTGCTGGATATTGAAGATAGTGTGCGAGCCACCGATTCTTGTGCATCTATCTGTTACATTCAGATAGAAGAGATTAAATCTTACTTAAATCAATATGGCAGCGAGTTGGTCGATGGGTTAGTGGAAAAATTGCTACAAACTCTCAGTCACCTACCTTCTCCAAATAGTTCTGTATATCGCGTACATGATGATGACTTTGCGATTTTGATTCACGATGAATGCTCGGTAGAAACGCTGCAAAGTTATGCCGAAAGTTTAAAGGAAACCTACCACGAGGCAGTGATTGAAGAGGGCCAATACTTAGGAAGTAACATTAGTATTGGTTTGTATCCTTGCATAGATCCAAGTCACTCAGCAGAGGAAATATTACGTAAAGCAGCACGAACTTGTCAGTACGCAAGCGAGCAGAATAAAGACCGTGTTGCGGTTTACAGTGAGAAAACTCAGCATGCCGTAGACCGTTATTTCTTTATTGAACAAGGTCTAAAAAGTGCACTAGAAAAACAGACATTAAGCGTTAAGTTTCAGCCAATTATTGACGCCAAAAGCTCAAAAGTGGTGAGCTTCGAATCTCTGGTTCGCTGGCGTAGCAAAGAGTTTGGCGAAATTTACCCAGACGAATTCATCCCCGTCGCAGAGAACAAAGGTTTGATTGTCGAGCTCGGATATCAAGTCTTTGCCAAAGCGTGTGAATTTATCAAAAACTACCGTGAGCGTTACCAAAACCAAGTTCGCGTCAACGTGAATGTTTCTGTACTTCAGTTAATGAACAGTGAATTCCCTGCGCGAATTAAAGCCATGGCGGATGAGGTTGGTGTCGATCCTGAGTCTATTGTTTTGGAACTAACAGAAACGTTTATTTTGGATAATAATCAGACAGCCATTGCCCCTCTGAATACCCTCAGGGAACTAGGATTTGCACTCTCTCTGGATGACTTTGGATCGGGTTACAGTTCATTAAATAGCTTCTTCGACCTCCCGATGACACAAATCAAAATTGATAGGTCGATGGCGTGGAAAACACTAACCAACCGCTCTTCACAAGAATATCTGAAGTTTCTTATCACTATGTGCCAGGAAAATAATATTGAAGTAGTGATTGAGGGAATTGAAGACGCCAAAATGTGTGAATTTTTTACCGAAATGGGCGTCGATTATCTGCAAGGTTATTGGTTCTCTAAGCCACTTTCTGTTGCCAGTGCAAGCCGCTATTCGTTGAGTTAAGCATACTAGAGCAATATTCCGCACGGCCACGTTAAACATGCTGAACTATTCACTATAGATTTCAGACACTAACTGGCCGTGACGAAAACAAAGCTTAATGCCCCCCTATTAACGTAGGCGTTCAAACACCACACTCTGATCTAAATGTTCGTGATACTGAGTGTAATCTAAGCCCACATCAAAGATATATTGGGTCACCAGGTTTCTAACGCACTCTATTAATTGGCTTGCTTGCCATGGTTTTTCAAAGTAGCGGTCAATGCCTGCGGAGTTGATCGCATTAATCGTATCGGTGTGCGTCGCTTGCCCGGTAAGAAGCACTTTTCTCGTAAAGCCAAAACGACCGTCTTTTGATACATCGGTCAGCAGCTCTACTCCCGTTTTACCTGGCATCACATGATCGGAAATAATCAATGCGATCATCTCGCCTTCTGCATCAAATTCATCCATCAGTTCTAGAGCCTCACCTGCTGATTCGCAGTCTTCGATATTCAACCATTGATTTAACGGCTCTAAATCTTGTAGAACCGCGCTTAGTACCTCTCGTTGGTCATCAACGCAAATTACATTAAGCTTCTCCATGTTCACCCTCTACTGGTAACTTGATTCTAAAAATCGTTTTTTCACTGTCGCTCTTTACCACAATAGAGCCGTTATATCCGGCGATAATGCGCTTCACAATCGACAGACCTAACCCTAAACCAAACGACAATCCCCCCTTTTTAGTGGTGAAGTTTGGCCGGAAAATTTTTCTACGTGTCGCTTCATCAATTTCTGGTCCGTTGTTAGCAATCGTGACCAAAATTTTACCCTTACTCTCCCGAGTATGTATTTCGATACCGGGTTTCTCCGTTTCACCAAGTGCATCGCACGCATTCTTTAATATATTTACCCAAACTTGGACGAGTTCGGTTTGAGAACCAATAAAAGCAGGTAAATCCGCAGGGCTAAAACGAACACTCACTCGTCTTAAGTCACTTTGCAATAGAGCCAAGGCGCGATTGATTGAATCATTGATGTTAATCGCTTCATCCAAGTCGATATCCGTGCGCCCCAATTGTTTTACGGATCGCACAATGCCAACGGTATGTTTAGAGGCGATGCGTAAGTCATGGAGATCTCGTCCCATTTGCCAGAAACGTATCGCTTCTTCTGGTCTTTTTAGCCAATGTTCTGAAAGGAAGTTGTTTGGAACGGCACGTGCAAGATCACGAGCAACCTCCTTGGTTAAACCGTAGTATTTTTCGAAGTGGCGCCCCCGCTTTCTCGCTTCGCTAGAAGAGACTTTCTGCCCTTGCATTAAACCAAAATCAAAAAATTGACTCGCTTCCGGATGAACTTCTTCAAGCAGTTCCATGATAACTGTCTCTAGCCGTTCTGATTTACTGCTTACAACGCCTATCGCATTGTTCAACTCATGAGCAATACCCGCTGCAAGCTGCCCCAACGTTGTCATTTGCTCTGCGGTATGAAGCTTTTGTAGTGCTTTTTCTTTAGCCAATGCCTCTTGCATTGCGCGCCGTTGACGACGAGATAATTCGTTAACCATCACAGGCATAAATTGTGTCGTCAATGGCCCGTATGTCGCCTCTTCCACGGCGGGTGTATCACGTTGTATCCAAGCTAATTCAACATCGGTTTGAGCAATCACTGTCGAAGAGGCAGTCCACGTACCAGAAAAGAAACTATGTACGCCAATAAACGCACCTTGAGACGCAGAAAATACCTGAATCGGTTTCTTGTCATCTTCCGCGTAATAGCCCGCCAGTTCTCCCGACAGCACATAGTACAAGCGATCGTTGTAGCCAGCTTGCTCAATAAGCACCGACCCGGATAGAACCGTTAATTGGCGTTCAAGGTGATTAAAGTAGCGTTGTACTAACGCGTCTAACTTCGTTTCGTACATGGGTTATCCAATATGCCCAACAGTATGTAAAATCCACACCATCACAAAGCTGAGTAATACGCCAATCACGCCTAGCACGGCACCGATACGAGCCATTTGGCCGCTCTCGACATGCCCTGTTGCATGAGCTAACGCGTTTGGTGGCGTACTAATTGGTAACGACATACCGAGTGAAGCGGCAAATGTCACGACCAAGATCAGAGTAACTTCACCGCCGAGAGGCGTTAGCGAAGCCATAGAAGTACCCAGCGCAGCCATAATCGGCATCAGCAAGTTTGCTGTGGCTGTATGCGACATAAAGTTTGCCATTAACAAGCACAAGAAAGCCGCACCAAACAAGACAACATATGGCGAGAACTGATCAAACGGAATGCTGTGTACCACCAGCTTCGCAAGCCCGGTTTTATCTAGAGCAAGGCCCAGAGCAATACCGCCTGACACCAACCAAAGCACATCCCAAGAGATTTTCTTCAAGTCTTCTTTGTTGATGATGCCCGTCAATGAGAACACTGCGACCGGAATTAATGCTACTGTGTAAGAATTCATTCCATGTGCAGAACCCATCAACCAAAGAATAATCGTGCCGGCAAAGGTGACGTAAACCATTATTGCTTTGGGTGTTTTCAAAAACTTGCTTTTAATGTTCAGATCGATGGTGGTTTGTTCGGCTTTATACAAAAAGCCAATCAGAAACCAGGCTAACGCCATCATCACAATAACGAATGGCACACCAAATACCATCCATTCACCAAACGTAATTAAGTTGTCACCAACCAAATATTTTAGGGCGATGGCATTCGGTGGCGTGCCGATTGGAGTACCAATGCCACCAATGTTGGCTGCAACAGGAATACACAAGGCGAATGCAATTCGACCTGGGTCTTTAGGCCCGAAAACCGCTATCACAGGGGTTAAAATGGACAACATCATCGCTGTTGTTGCGGTGTTTGACATAAACATGGAAAAAACAGCGGTGATCAGCATCAACCCCAGCATAACGAACTTTGGTTTTTGTCCAAATGGTTTGAGTAACACTCGGGCTAAGTTGACATCTAACCTGTACTTTGTCGCCGCCATAGCCAAAAAGAAACCGCCGAGGAAGAGCATGATAATCGGACTAGCGAAGGTCGCCATTATCTCGTTGTATTGTAATAGCTCACCAAAATGTGGCTGCCCTTCTTGCAAACGAAAGAGCACAATACCTTTATTTGATACAAGCAATAGCTCTAGGACAATGATCACAACCGAAGTGGCGTAGATTGGAATTGGCTCGAATACCCAGCAAAGTGCGGCAAGCAAGAAGATTGCAATCACTCTTTGCTGGACGATAGTAATGCCATCAAATGGGAACGCAGAGAGAGGCATTAACCAAACAAGCAATGGTATCAATGTTGGAACAACGTATTTGAGATAAGGGCGCATAGTACTACTTCTCTTCCTGAGATGGTTAGCCAGACACATTTGGCGTTTGGAACGCTATTACCCGCCGTAAAACCAAAACTTTCAGACTGTTTTAAGCCTTCAGAGACGAAATGCGGTAATGGCGTTCCAGAGAAGATTATGTACACTGTTTTCAAACAAAACGTTGGTGCGAGATCAATGAACTCGTTTTCACATTGGAAAACATTTTATATCTGTGTTCAAGCTCACTATTTAAGTTAAATATACTTTTCCATCATAAAGTTAGTTAAGGTTTCTCCCCTAACCTCAACACGTTGTCGAGACTTAACTGTGAAACCCATTTTCTCGTAAAAAGGTCGGGCGGTAATACTCACTTCAGAATACAGTCGTTTTATCCCCTGTACTTTTGCCTGTGAAAAAAGAAAAGACATCAAATCACGACCAACACCTTGTCCTTGGTATTCATGATGGCAAAAGAAATGATCAATCAAGCCGTCACCTTGCAAATCACAATAGCCAACGACCTGCCCTTCTATCTCCGCGACGTATGGTTGAATATCGTCCATTTTTCGTTGCCACACATCGAGGTCAAAATCTGATGGTGCCCAAGCGGAAACTTGTGATTCCGTATAATCGCGACGATTAATGATTCGCACAGTATGGTAAAAGAGTGCCCACAGTGTTGGGGCATCCTCGGTGCGATAACAGCGTATTGAGAGCATCAATTTCCTCATTCCTATTCAATAAATACTAAGCATTAACGCAAAGTGATACTAGTGAACTCATCATTTTCAATGCCAATCACTAAAGGCTTCCCAATCTGATTACTGTTCATCAATACGGTAGTATTCAGCTCACGGCTTGATCTGCGTATATTGCTTTTTCTTATGATATGAATATTCACAATATAATCGGAATACTCCTTTGTGATTCCGCCGGAAAATTCTACGTGCTCACTTTCATTGTCTCGGACAACATGAAATTTTCGATTGGCTTGAATATCAGTACTGATGGAGGAGTCGCCATAGCTCAGCACAACGGACGTTGGTTCGCTATCTTGATTGGCAAAACAGCCAAATGCGAACATGCTTAATGCGAGTATACTTTTTGATTTAAACATTAATTATTCTATTTCTAGTTATTTTTCTGCTATTTGCATGACCAAACAGCACTTGTTCTGTGAGCGCCTATTGTGCCATAGCTGAACGCTGACTCTAAACGCGCAAAAAGATGAGCGATGAAAATTCCGTCCAAAACAAGCAAATGTGAGACAATGTGAGGGTCCCAAACTCACTCAACCAGTCAAAGGCCACTGTAAACCTCTGTTTTTTATGCTTTTAATTCATGTGACCGTGTAAGGAATACATACAACCTCTTACTTTTTCATACGCAACTAGACGAATCGTTCGAGAAATACGGCATCGTCTATGCCACATGTTACAAATCGGCTTACCTTATTATTACGTATGAACTGGAATTATGGCACTAACTTCCCTCTCTCTTTTAATAAGGAGAGGATTTCAACAATCAGACTTGCCACGTTTTTATAGCTAAAATCAATAGAGCGTTACCAGCATCGGTTGGTCTAGGAGCAATAAATGAAAGACCCTCTCAACTTTACTCACCTTGTAAAAATTTGGCTCATGTCAATCGCGGTTATGCTGGGTGGATGCACTCAAGGAGATTGGCGTACCGCAAGCAGAGAACCTGCGGGTATCGCACCCGATCCTTCCAATGTCAAGCATGCTGTGATTGAGTTTTACGCCGCAGACGCGTTTGGTTGGCGAGGCTGGTTTGCCGTTCATACATGGTTTGCAATAAAGCCTGAAAATGCGAACGAATATACAGTGTATGAAGTAGTCGGCTGGAGAGTGAATCGCGGACAACCCGCTCTATATCAGTACCAAACTGGGACGCCAGATCGATATTGGTATGGTGCAAAACCAGAAAAGATCCTCTCCATACAAGGTGAAAAGGCCCGCCAGCTTATCCCTAAAATACAAAGTGTGATTAACCAATACCCTTGGGCTGAAGAATATACGCTGTTTCCAGGGCCAAATAGCAATACATTTCCGGCTTGGGTGGGTAAACAAATTCCAGAATTAGAGCTTAACTTGCCGTTTCGCGCAATTGGTAGCGGTTACGCCAGCGATTAACAGCAAAGATTAGTCACTGGCTCGTTTTATGTTCAGCATAAAGCGCAATATCTATTGTGCGTCGTCACCCAACTCCGTTCTATTTCTTCCATTATGTTTCGCTTTATACAGTGCATTATCGGCGTCTTTCATTACCGCTTCAATTGGTGTGTCATTGCCTTTCCAGTGAGAAACGCCCAACGAAACCGTGACTTTACCAACCACCTGGAAGTCATGTTGTTCCACGTTGTGTCTAATACGCTCTGCAACATCCATAGCGTGGTTTACGTCTGTTTTTTCCAAAAACATCATAAATTCTTCACCGCCAGAACGACACAGGTGATCATTAGAGCGAGCTTGGTCTTTCATTAACTGCGCAAACTCTCTAAGTAAGTTGTCACCCACGTCATGGCCATAGTTATCGTTTACGCTCTTAAAGTGGTCAATATCTAGCGCCAAAACAGAGAACGCGGTATTTTCCTGCTTAAACAAACCAAGAACTTTATCTAATCCACGTCGATTCAATAATCCAGTCATCGAATCTGTTAATGTATCCAGTTGCAGCTTATCAATGGTTTTTGACACGATACCAAATGCTTTAAGAAAACTAAGCTTCAAATGTGAGACCTCAAAATACCAAGACTTAACCAGTTTGAGATCATCGATAGATGATGAATGTTCTTCGACACCTCGCACAGCACCCGCTAACTGCCAAAGTGGTCTAGAAATAAGAAGGGACAAGAACCAAATTAGCAGCAAAGTTAATAAACCAATTGGAATCGACTTAAGGAAAACATTCCACATCTGTTCATCTAGCACAGATAACGTCATCGATTTCGGGCGCTGAGCAACAATTCCCCATCCTGATGACTTTACTGGTGCATAACCAGCAAGCATTTCGACGCCGCGAGAGTTAACAATTTCTTTGTTACCGCTCTGCCCTATCGTCACCGCTTTGATTGCCTCATTATCGTCAATTACTTCACCAACTCTCGATTGATCTGGGTGATAAATCAGAGTGTTACTCTCATCGACAACGTAAAGGAAAGAACCATCTTTGTATGCGTGCTGGCTGAGTAACTCTGCAAGAATATTTTCTTTTTCTAGATAAATAGTGCCGCCGATATAACCTAAATATTCATTAGATTGAGAAAATATAGGGTATGAGATGGTTAACAAGTAATTTCCAGCTGGCGATATAAATGGTTCAGTAACAACCGGTGCTTGAGCGTTTAAAGACTGGCGTTTTCTTTCACCCACTAACCTTACACCTTTCACCTGAAGTGTTTCAGGGGATACAGAAATAATAACCCCTTTTGCATTAACGACAACCACAGAGTTAAATGATTTGGTTTGCGTTCTTAATCTCTCAGCCTCTTTATCAAGAAGCTGAGCGTCATGCATCTTGTCTTTTAGCACGTTCGCACTGTATTTTAGCTGCGACATTGAGCTTTCTATGAAAGAGTCTGTCATTTCAGACATTTTTTGGGCGTAAACACGGTTTGATTCTAACGTGTTATTGATGATGAGATCCCTTTGAACACGATAAATCGAGTAGAATGCGTTGATCAAAGTGACAAGCACACTGAACACACATAGGGTGACAATAAGATTTCTAAGATTGAGTTTTTCTTTTCTTCTAAAAGACATTGCCAATGGCCAACTTTGAAGGCTTTCTATATGAATGAGCGTATAGGTTATATGAAATTGATTTGATTTTCAGGTAGTAAGTTGGGATCAATGTTAATATTTGCTCACATTAAAGAGCACTTTATGAGCTAAAAAGAGAATTCAGTAGCACGATAAAGAAACCGTGCTACTTTCATATTTGGCGTTTAAGAGGGTTTTGTCTCTGTCATCGTTTTTAATATATCCACAACTAGCTGATGATCATCTAACTGCGGTAAACCCGATACCGTCACAACCCCAACCAAACCAGACCCAGAAAGCCGAATTGGGAACGCGCCACCATGAGCGCAGTACTCACGAGCATCGAGATGAGGCTGATTTTCGAAATCACGTTGCTTTTGCTTGTTGTACAGAGAAAGATAGTAAGAGCTGTGGCCATACCTTAATACTGAGTTTCGCTTCCTACGGACCCAATCTACATGATCAGCGCAGGTTCCTGCCATCGCGTATTGAAATAGCGTTTGTCCAAAGCCGTAAACCTCAATAGCAACAGCCGCGCCGCGAGCTTCAGCCTCTTCTTTTAGAGCGAGGCCGATAGACCACGCAATATGGTGATTAAATTCCGCCAACTGAAGTTCATGCTCTTGCAGGGCCACGAGTTCAAGCGTCAAACTCATGGTTTCACCTGAATCGTTTTACCCGTTTTACTGCTTTCCAATGCCATCTCAATCAGAGCGATATTCTGTACTGCTTGAGCGGCAGGAACCGGGTTATCAGTGCCCAAACGAATGGCGTCTGCCACACCAACAAAGTAAGCTTGGTACGCGCCTCTCTCCGTTTTGATAGTTTGCGCACCGTCTTCGTCGTAACGGACACCGTATAACGCCTCATCTTCTTCCGACCAAGCATCGTTTTCCGGCAAACGGCCTTCTTTTAAGTAGCCCTCTTGAGGATCTAATCCGAACTTTTCATATTTAGCTTCCGTACCCAATACTTTGTAGCGGAGATTCGGCTTTGGGCTATACAAGTTTGAATGCAAGTGCACAATATGCTCAGGGTAATGAAGTATCAAATTGTAATAATCAATCGTTGTCGCACCCGGGCGCATCATTCGACATTGTGCGTCTATCGCATCTGGCAAGCCAAACAACACCAATGCTTGATCGAGAAGATGAGGAGCAAGGTCGAATAGAATACCACCACCATCTTGGGCTAGCTCTCGCCAGCGTTGACGAACTTCAGGGCGGTAACGGTCAAAGTGTGACTCGAATAGCTTTATATCACCTAACTTACCTTGTTCGATAAGAGATTTAACCGTGAGAAAATCTCCATCCCAACGTCTATTGTGAAAAACGCTCAGCACCAGACCTTTCTCTTCCGCCAAGGCGATAAGTTCATTACCGTCTTCTATACGAGTAACAAACGGTTTCTCGACGATGACGTGTTTCCCATTGTTCAACGCACGCTTTGCAAGTTCGTAATGTACGTCATTTGGCGCAGTAATGATTACGAGCTCTGCATCACTATCATCGAGTAAAGTATTCGCGTCAGAAAACCACTTAGCATCTGGCCAATCATTTTGAACCGCCTCCTGTTGACGAGAGCTTATCGCGCTCAGCGTTAAATTTGGTAGCGATTTAATGAAGGGTAAATGAAACGTTTTTGCTGAATATCCGTAACCAATCACAGCGGTTTTTACGGGATCGTAAGCCATTCTAAGATTCCTTATTTCGGTGATACAACAATACATTCAATATCATTGTGATCGAGGAGTTGTTGAAAATCTGATTGAGGGGGATGGTCTGTAATAATGATGTCGATCTTTGACAAATCACATACGTGGTGGAAATTGTCGCTACCAATTTTTCGGGATTCACAAACGACGATGACCTGCTGAGCTTGAGCAATCATCGCTTGTTTCATTGTTGCTTCTAACAAACTATTTGTTGTCAGCCCTCGGGATGACAATGCACACACGCCAATGAACGCTTTGTTCACGTGATAATGCTGCATTTGCTGCTCTGCTTGCGCCCCTAAAACTGCTCTGGCATAAGGGTCAAAGTGTCCGCCTAAGAAATGAACGTCCATTGTGTCGTTTGTCTCAGCAGCGGTCAGCACATCAATGCTGTTAGTAACGACGTTGAGCTTGTTTTCTCCACAACGCGCTTTTCCTGCATAGAGTGGGAGCAGAGACAAAATGGTGCTGGTATCAATAACAAGATGGTCGCGCTCATCCAACAACGCTGCGGCAGCTTGAGCTAGTCGATGTTTAACGTCACTCAAGGGTCGACTCGCGTATGCCTCGGTATGGGAAGAGATCGGCGCAAGCATGACACCACCTCGTATTCTTTGTAACCCAGGTTGCTGACTCAACTTAACTAAGTCTCGGCGAGCTGAATCTCGCGAGATACCAAAGTACTCACAAACTTCAGACAACGTTACTTTGTTTTGCTGCTCCAGCTTCGCTCTGAGTGCTACGAGTCTTTCTTCTTGTGTCATAACTTAAATTCACTTAAGTGATTTTAAGTGAACTTGCCACAATAATAGAAAAATTACCAACAAAACCACTTACAACCAACTCAATTGACCAAAGGTTAACCAAAGATAAATGAGCAGCAAGGCAAAACTTCCTAGGACGGTACGTTCACTCAAGCCCACATAGTTAGGCGTATGAAGTTTATTTATACCCGTTTAAAACAACTGGCTCATCTAGCCCTAACTTCACTCTATTTCTTTTAATAAGCGCTTTTGGTAGTGGAATAAACCCAGCATTTCGTACCTGTTGTGTATTGTTGTCGGTTGTAAGGAGTTCAAATAGCTTTGATTTTTTGATCTTCTGATTAGTGTCGAATTGTTTATTTATATAAACGTAATAGACCACGGAAAATGGATAGCGAAGAGAATAGATGCAATCTGTGCTCAAAGAGCATGAGTCATCGTTATGATGAACAGAGAGAGCCTTGTAGCTCGACCACTGTTCTGAGTATTTAAAATCGGAGTATCGCATATAAGCTTTGGCTGACAAGTCGTCGCTTAAAGCCCGTTTCAATCGGTCTTCATCAAGCATTTGAATCGATGATTGACAACCATTAGAGCTCACATCTGGGTTACTTAAACGCATCTCCCCGAAAGCATACGTATTTGCATCACAGCGTTTCAATTCACTAACGGAAAAACTATCTACCGTACTCTTTTGACTATTGATTACGACAATAGCGTTTGCCATTAAAAACAAACGTGTAGGCCTGTGACCTCTTTCTCGTTGAAATCGGGAGATGTTTTCATCTGACCATTTCTTAGATGTGATCGCAATAGAGGTTCCGTCATTTAGCATGTCGTTAAAACCACCAGACTGAGATGCAAGCGCTACATTTACATTTGGCTCATCTATCAATGTTTCTATCGTTTCTAGTATCTCTGGTTCGACAAAAATCGATGTTCGAGCCTCAGAGTCAGAAAATGCCAGCGGTGAAATCAAACATGAAGTTAGAGCAAGGAAAGGCAAGACTTTAATTTTCATAATTCAACTCCAACTTCGAATTAGGTGTCAACTCGCTGTCCGAACTAAATATAGTCCACGCTTGTTCAGTACTTTCAGCTTTCGTGTTTACAACAGCAATTGTGCGCCTTTCCCGTTTTTTTAGTTGTACCGTCAATGCCGTATTCTGATAAAACTCTTGCTCTTCAATTCGATTGTCTTGAATGCCGTTTCTCACTAGCAATTCTCGTATAGCTGCCGTTCTTTTCTTTGCCAACGCTTTGTTGTATTCGAGTGACGCTTCAGGGCTTGTGTCTCCTATCAGTATGACTTGCGCATTTGGGTTACTCTGAAGCAATGCTTTCAACTCGCTTAGCGGCATATCATGAGATGACGTTACCTGATGCTCATCCATCGCAAAGAAAAAACTGATCAGGTGTGTCTGCGAGTCGTTGACCCAATTCGCACAGCCTTCACTGTCAACAACGACACCTTTTGGCGTATCTGCGCAGTTATCTCGTTGGTTTATCACGCCATCACTATCATTGTCTTTAAGGTCGTTGTACTGGTAAGTGGTCAACGTCGTATTCGGTGATTCAGCACAGCCTGCTAACATAAAAACTAGAAGACTCGTCACTGCGAATTTATCCATTATTGTTCTCCTTCCAGTTCTCTGGATACTCAACTCGCAACGCATAAGTCAGAATCCCCATCGAGTTGAATAAACGGTAAGTGGCAACCAAATGATCGTACTTTGTTCGGGTATAGTTCCGTCTCGCAACAAACGTTTCAACTTTGGCATCTAATACATCTAACAAACTGCGTCGCCCTACATTGAACTGCTGGATGTACCCTAATTCAGTTACTTTCGCCGCATCAACGTTGACTTTTAAAAACTCCATTTGCTGTTGAAGCAATGTATGTGCGTCCCATGCCAGCCTTACACCTTCATTCGCATCTAGTTCTGCATTTGCTCGAATAGCCCTCGCCTCCTCTACTCGCCAGGCAGATGACTCCACTCGGGAGTCTGTAGAAAAGCCGTTAAAAAGATCGTAGTTGACCGTCAGCATAACCTTTGCATCTTCGTTAATGCCTTCAATATTATCCACGTTGTCTGTTTTGTTGGCTGACAGCTCAAGCTTGAGCTCTGGGTAGTAATCCCCCTTTTCTCTTTTTACTTCATGTCGAGCCGCCTCTAAATCTTTCATCGCCGACTGTATGGATGGGTGCAACCTAACCGCTTGTTTGAGTGCTTCGTCAAGCTTATTCGGAAGCAATTCCTGCGGGTAAACAGGCTCAACTAAGTTTTGCGGCGCTCGACCAACCAAACGTACAAATCTTGTTCTAGCATCGGAAAGATTGTTTTGGGCGGCAATCAATGAGGACTGTGTTGTCGCGACACGCGAAGAAACCTGCGCTAAGTCGGAGTTGCTGGTTAAACCTTTTTCTTTTTTATCTAGAATGAAACGGTAGATCTCTTGGTGTTCATTTAGGTTTCTTTCTGTCAGTTTCATCAACTCTCGGGCATGTAAAACATCCACATACGCTCTGACAGTATCTAATGCAACATTTTCCGCAGATGCCAATAAGTCCAAGCGTTCAGCTTCAGCCTCGTAAGATAGGCGATCAACATCAGCACTTGTTTTAAATCCATCAAATAACAGTTGGGAGATTCTTACGCCCATCTCCGTTCTTTCTAATGTTCTATCTTCACTGTCGATGTAGTTTCCGTTGTTATATCGAGTACCTTCGTACCCTGCTGCTGCATACAAATTAACCTGAGGAAGAAATGAACCATTTATGGCATTTCGGTCTCGTACCATCGACTCATAGCGAGAATAGCGAGCAAGCAAACTGGGGGAGCTATCGAGAGATAACGTAACTGACTCTTCTAAAGTCAAAGCGTTTGGCGACGATGATACTGCAAACAAGACCAATAACGTTGATTTAAGCCGCATCTTATATCCTTATGTCTATCTTTCTCTGAGCGAATTCTCTTTCGCACGTAATATAGGTTTTAACCAATAATTCAGTACTGTTTTTTCTCCTGTAAGAATGTCTACCACAACCTGCATTCCCGGGATGATCGTAAACTTATCATCAACCTTGAAAGTAACGTTGGCACGGTAGTAGGCATTGCCCTCTTCATTTTGAAGTGCATCGGCGCTTACGTAGGTCACTTCTCCTTCTAGGCCTCCGTAAATGACAAAGTCATAGGCAGACAACTTTACCGTTGCCGGCAGGCCAGGCCTTATGAAGGCGATATTCTGAGGAGAAATTCTCGCTTCAACGATTAACGTGCTATTACGAGGGACTATTTCTAAAATAGGCTCACCCGGCTTAACCACACCTCCGATGGTTCTGACAAAAACATCTTTGATGGTTCCATCGACCGGAGAAAGTAACTGCGTTCGATTCAACTGATCCGCAATCGCCTGACGACTTTCATTGAGCTGCGCTAGTTGCGTCACAACTTCATTGAGCTGCCCTTGTGCCTCTGCCCTAAAAGCAAGCGCAGTACCACGATAATCTGCGATGGATTCAGAATACACAGCCCTTTGCTTTTGGGCAGCAGCTTGTGAACTCGCGATGTCTCCTTTGAGCTTTATAACGTCTCTATTCAGTTTTAATAATTCCACTTCAGCCACCGCGCCACTAGAAACCACCTCTCTCAACATATCTCGCTCTTTCGAGACAATAACCAGACTGCTTTTTAGTGTTTGAATGGTATTCAAGGTATCTAGATAAGCTTGCGATTGTTGCTCAATTCGCAATTTAGCCTCCTCCAGCTCAGACTCCAGTTGGCTCAACCGCTCAAGATAGTTTGCTTTGGCATTCAGATAGGCAGAGTGGCCGGTCATCGAAATATCAAATGGCTGAGGCTCGATACTCACTTGTTGTTTCCAATCCAGTTGGAGGCTATTCACTTTTACCGTTTCTAATTCAATTTGAAGCCTCTGCTTTCTGGCGAGCAAAGATTCAACTTGTTCAGAGGTCTCCGAATAGGTCGACTTAAACCTTGTATCATCCAGAATGGCGATGGTTTGCCCCTTAGTGACGCTTTCACCAGGCATGACAAGTAACTCCTTTAGAATGCCTCCCTCTAAGCTCTGAATCGTCTGAACAGACAAAGTAGGAACAACTTTTCCTTCGCCGACAACCACTTCGTCTAACCTCGCCCACGAGGCCCAAATAATCACACTCAGCACTAACGCGGCAGACAACCAAATCAACGTTCTCGAACGGTTTGCTAAATGAGCATTACTCCAACGAACTGTGCTCATCATTGACCTCCTTCGCGTACAATTGATACTGCGCGTACTCTGTTCGTCTTCGCGTTAGACTGTTGTTTAGCAAAAATTTCTTGGGGCGCTCCTTCCCTCAAAATTGTGCCTTTATCAAGCACAACAATTCGATCACAAAGCGATAATAAGGAATGTTTATGAGAGCTAATAATCATCGTCGTCGAGTGCGGCAACGATTTGAGAGCATTAAACAATGCATTCTCAGCAGGCTGGTCTAAGGAACTGGTTGGCTCGTCTAAAATTAATGCTGCTGGGTTTCGATAAAAAGCTCTTGAAATCGCTACAGCTTGCCTTTGCCCCCCCGACAAATAACGCCCTCCTTCTCCGACTTGCGTTTCTAGACCATGAGGAAGGCGACTCATGTACTGGTTCAAACCCGATAATTCTATCGCACGGCGTAAACGTTCTTGATCAATAACATGATGTCCTAATACTATGTTTTCCATAATGCTGCCGTATATAAGATGCGAATCTTGGCCAACCCAACCCGTTTTCTCTCTTATCAATTCGGCGGGCCAAAGCTGACTGTCAATGTCATCAAAATAAACGCTACCCTGTAAGGCACTGAGTTGATTGGTAATAATAGAAAGGAGTGTAGACTTTCCTGCTCCTGCACTACCAATAACGCCAACGCGTTCGCCTTGCTTGATAGTAAGATTAATATCTCTCAAACATGGCATATCAACATCTGGGTATTGGAAGCTCACGTTTTCTAAACGTATATTCCCTGTAAATTCGGCAGACGTAATGACCTGACTGCGTTGCGCCTCCTGAGGTAAAGACATGATAGAATTTAAGCCTTCAACCGCTGTTTTTGTCTGTTGATAGCGAAGTAACAGCATAGCTAACTGGTTAATCGCCCCTGCAGCACGACCGCTAAGCATGACAATAGCAATGAGCCCCCCCATGCTTAGCAATCCCTCAGAAATTCTGTACACGCCTGTTACAAGTAACATTACGGTAATTATCTGCTGGCTAGATTGAATGGAGTAAGCAACGATATTCGAACAGTTTCGCGATTGATTTTGCCAATCAGAAAGCATGGATACCGTTTGCTCCCAACGCTTTTGTGCTTCTCCCGTAGCGTTATTTTGCTTAATCTCTTTTAAAGAGGACAATGAATCAAACAAGTGAGCTTGTCGCTTCATGGATAGTGCAGCACTTTCCGTATGTGATTGTTCTATTTTTGCTTTTACCGCAAAACCAAGGATCAGCAGGGTAAACATGACGGCAATAGGTATGAACATCATTGCCCCACCTAGCCAACCTATTAAGACTAAAAATAACAACGTAAATGGGAGATCAACTAAGGTCACAAGAGATGCAGAAGTAAAAAAATCGCGAACACTATCAAAATCTTGTAGTTGTCGAGCGAATGCACCGACTGATGCAGGACGGTGTTCAAGTTTCATCCCCATAACTTTAGAAAAAAGTATCGAAGAAAGCTTGTTATCGATGTACTTACCCGCGGTATCAGTGACAACTCCCCTTGCTTTACGCAATAGCCAATCAAAAATAATGATGACGGAGACACCAGCGACCAAAACCCATAATGTACTGAAAGCTTGATTAGGCACTACACGATCGTAAACGTTCATAGTGAAAAGCGGAATAACTAGCGCTAGCGTATTGATAAGGAAAGAGGCAATCAAAAGATCTCGATACCACGGAGACATTTCTTTCACTACGGCGAAAAGCCAATGTTCATTATAATCCGCTTGAATAGAGCTTATCCGTTTGTCCAGCTCTGGACGCATAGAAACTTGCCATGCTTGAGGCTGGAATTGATTATGCAGCTCCTCGCTCGTGACGTATTGCGTTTCACCTTGATCTTCACTAAATAACGTGACTTGATAATCGCTGTTATGTCGCTCAGATATAATAGCGGGTTGTAACGTCTTCCTATTGATTACCACCAATGGAAAGCTCAACATTGCGGTGGATTTTAAATCGATTAATGTGAGTTCAAGATCGGCTCGCTCAGCGGCTCTGATGAATAAGTCACTATCCAATCTACCCTCAACAAGAGGTAATCCAGAAAGCACCTTTTTTGTATGGTGTCTAACCTCAAAATAACGCATCAACCAAGTTAACGATTGCCCCCAAGGATCGTTAGTCAGCTCACTTGATGAGGATGAGTGATGCTTCATGACATACCACCTACTAGCAAGTTGTTGTCATCAATCATCTTCTGTAAGACATTTTCTTCGGCTACGCCAGTCGAGTCACCTTTGTAAAGCTGATCGAGAGTGACGCCCTGCATAAGAATCTGTTGTTTTGTCCCCGTTTCTTCTGGTTTTATGTGAAGCGTTACGCCATCATCATTCTCTGTTAAATCCAGCTTATTATCGACTTCTGTTATCGAGGTAGCGGTGATTATCGAGGCGATGTCAATTGTGTCATTATCATCACCAATAACGGATATTTGGAAATCGTTGATCACATCGTACGAGGGCTTTAACTCGTTACCGAGCCCTGAACTGTCAAACTGGAATACATCGCTGCCACTTCCTCCAATAAGCAAATCATTAGCATCTGTCGCAAGTAATGTTTGGCCCCCTTCTTCCACTAAGGTAACATTGACTGTCTGAGCAGCACCTTCTGCGACTGTAGCACCCAGTGTTGCAATCGGTTTTATCGACAACGTAAAATCACTTGCACCGCTAAACCCGCCAACGATGGAAAGATCAGCGACATCCTCTTGATCAACAGTATAAATGCCGTTCAATCTTTCACCATGACTCAACTCTAGATCTGTTGGTAATCCGCGAATCTCCACACTTCCAAACTCTTCGGGTGCAGGATTGACTAAATTCATGCTCAACCCCAAAGGAATACTCCCAGACGCTTCAGACACAATAGACTGATAATCGGCCGTTAGGGTTGGCTCATCAGCTTCAGGGGTAACAACAATGGTTAGATCGGTAGTTTGCACATCTCCAAAATCGGTTTCGAGTGTCTCTGACACTATCGCTTGATCAAACGTTCTAACATTGAGAGCAACATCCATCGTTCCAAATGCATCCTTCGGAATGAACTCCAAACCTGACACTTCATTTGCTCGCACTAATACCGTCGCCACGGCATTGCCCGCGTCATCGAAGGTAAAGGATGAGAATTGAGTTCCAATACGAATCCTACCTAAGCCTTCCAATGCAGAGGGTTCAGAGCTTGCTTTGATCAACATCGACACTTCTATATATTCGTTGCTATTTGTTTCAAAACCGCTCGCTAAAAAGTCAATCGAAATGGAATCACCTTCATCTCCAGTGAACGTGTTAGAGGTTGTATTCAACGATACATCATCGCCAATCGGTTTTACGCCGACGTTGAACTGAGAAGTGGTATAGTTATAGTCGTTTGATCCAGACTCTTGGGTAATAGCTTGCAGTGTTAATGAAATATCCCCACTAAAATCTAGTGGCGGTAGAAAGTAAACCTTATCAAGTTGTGCTTGAGTTAGCTGCCACTCCTTGCTCTCACCATCCGTTGAACCGTTATCAGGGAGTAATTCGAGCGTCCCATTATTGTCCCAAACCAACACGGCTCCGTCTGGCACTCCTGTCATGACCAAAGACATCGACTCAGAACCATCTTGATCGATTAATGATGCAGATAAGTTTCCTAAATAAATATAATTATCTTCATTACCAACTACGTCTTCTGTTTCCAGAACCGCTTTATCAACCACTGGGGCAATGGTAACGGTAACTTCTGTTGATTTAGTTTGAGTATCTTTCGCACTGTCAGTACTTAAACAACTTCCCGTGACTTCATCAGTAATGTTTGCGTCAACGGAAATAACAAGCTCTCCACTGTAGTTTTCAGGTGGGATTAACTGAATTTCGTTTAGACGCGTAACATCTGTCACCACCCATGTTCCATCACCGTTGTCAATGAGTAGGCTCGGGTCCACGGCAGTAAACCGCGCATTCTCGTCAGACACCGATAAAGAAACCCAATTGACACTTTCAAGGCCAGTCGCTGCGTCACCTTCTCCAGTAATGGACTGCATTGGCCCTTCACTATCGCCCAATACAAGAGCAAGATTCAGGTTGGTTATAGTATCTTCTTGAACCGTAACTTGGCTTGGTGCTATCGCGATATCATCGACAACAGGAGAGATTTGTACCGTAATGGTCTGAGAGGTTGTTTTCGAGTCACCATCGCATGGGGCCGTTTCTGTCACTTCTAAATTGAAAGTAATGCAACCAGCAAAGTCCTCATCCACGCCAGTAAGCGTCAAGGAAGACAATCCAGCGCTAGAAATTGAATAACCCAACAGATTGCCCGCATTATCATAAGCAGGTATCACACCTTCGCCAGTAAGCTCGACTCCTTCAGGTAAAGAATCTGCGGCGACAAAGAAGGAAACTAAGTTACCATCACTACTCGCTACATCAGGGTTTAAAAACGCCCCAATTGAGACATCTTCACCTTCTTTACCTACAATATCCCCACTTTGAACGCTTCCTGGTTCACCAGGATCAGCACACTGGTCTCCATCTCCTTCATGGCCAGTAATTTGAATTTGGAACTGACCTGTGATGTATTGAGCATCCGTTCCATCTCGAACATACGCTAACACATTCACATCAAGTATCTCTGTATTAGATGGGCTATAAATCGATGCGCTAGCAAGCAAATCTTGAGCGGTTTCCAACACGCTATCACTTGTGATTCCTTCCATTGGAATCAGCCAGTTCCCATCGGCATCTTGAGAAGCACCATTCGGATGAGTAACAATGAGGTCTTGACCCTGCGGTATCTGTAAAACGATGTAATCAAGATACTCTGAACCATCAATATCCGCTTCTGTAAATGTAATGCCTCCACTCACGTCGACAGCAGACCCATCGGTACTTGTGAATACTTCAGTCGCACCTTCTAAACGTGTTTTGTCAATATCTTCATTACCAATATCCACTTTGCCAGAAACCACGACGCTCAAAGAGCCATTGATTGCCTTTACATCAGTCTCCATCGTCGGAGACGTGTCTGTCACTTCGTACTGAACTTTCAGGCTAAATGTCCCACTTAGGTCTTCATTAGCTTTTACAGTGATTCGTCCACTGTTTAACAACTCAGATAATGCTGCCGAGCTACCATCAAGTAGTTCATTGAGTTCTAACGGTAAGTTACTTTTCTCTACTGCATTACCATCAAAGTAAAGCGTTAAGCCATCTGGAATGGATACAATGGTGTATCCTGTCAAGGACTCACTAGAATCTATATCTTGATTAACGACAGGCTCAAGATTTAGTGTGATGAAATTGTCCTCAATACCATTGCTTTGTAATTCTTGACTGTCAGTTTGATCAACAATAGGTGAGATTTCCATTTCCACTTTAAGAGGGGTTTCAGCAGAATCACCATCCGGCTCTGTTGAAACGACGATAATATCCATGCTCAGTGTTCCACTAAAATCTTGCTCTGTTTTGAGGTAAGTGTTTTCAAGAACAGCGTTTGAGACCTGATAAACTGGCCCCGTTATTGGGTCCACGTAAGCAATTGGAAGAACAATAGGGTCACCATTTACATCTGTCAGTTGTGTTCCCAAAGGGATGTTCTGAAGCAAGATATTAATTTCTTCTGATAGGTCGTCGTCTGATGTCTGGATGATAAAATCCAGTTGTATCAGGTTATCTTCGTCTAACGTAGAGAGATTACTAATTACTTTAGTCGCTTGATCATATTGCCAATTCCCCTGTCCACCATCTAGGACAATTGGTTCATCGACCACGCCTTTTAGCTTAATATCAATGGTTGCAAATTGGCTCTCGGCGGTTTCATTAATAGGTGCTAAGCCATCAATAGTCGACTCTGTTGAAATGGCGGTTACTTGAAGGGATAGAGATTCAGTAAATGAGCTGATATCCGATTTTGGTTGAAGTAACGCCTCTGAATTGGCTAGAGCATTGGAGGTCACTAGGTAGGTATTAATACCGATAAGCGTAATCCCAGCTCCAACAGGCAATGTCCAACCATCTTGAACTTCTATGCGATAAGAAAGAGACTCCGAGCCATCTGTGTCAGTGAGCCGCCCTAGGATGTAATCTTTTAAGTCAATCGCTTGGTCTTCAAGCCCCTGAATGTTTTTAACGGTCAGCGTAGGCACATCGGCATCTGGAGATATATCGATAACAACTTGCTCAGTGATCTCCGCTGTTTTATCTTGCTCATCGGCAAACACACTACCCGACTCAGTCGTTACTGCCGTTACATCAAAAGTAAATCTTCCGGCTAAGTTTTCGTTAGATGTGATTTCAATTTGATCTAACTCGGATTGGCTATACGATTTCCCTTCCTCAATAGCACTTCCGTTAAGTGTTAATATAAGTCCATCTGGAATATTCGAAATTTGGTAGTGGAGCGTTTCAGAACCGTCTTGGTCAAACTTTTCAGCGACAATATTGAGCGAAAGTGATTCAGCGGAATCTTCAACACTTTGATAAGAAAAGTCCGAATCATTAGACCACTCTGGCAAATCTGCAACCGGTAAGACGTTAACATTTAACGTGTTATTGCCTTGTAATACAAAACCATCTGGTTCGACATCAGATACGATTAATGCAGACACTGCTAACGAAACTTTGATAGTGTTGCCCGACAGGTTTAGCGCTGGTTGATAAGTGAGATCACCATTTGGAACGGTGAATATACCCACCCCCATTAGCTCTGTACCAGAAAGACTAATAAATCCGTCATTATCATCATCTTCAAGGCGCACTCCGTCTAAAAACAGAGCCCCTCCTTGTAGAGATTCAACAGAGATCCTTATCGCTTCAACACGCTCATTATTCTCCGTATCCCCAGGAGAAACTCTAATCGGTAACGCGACTGGCGTGGGGTCTCCACTATTATTCGCGCCATTATCTTCTAACGTATCTACATTAACGGTTCGAATAAAACCCCTGGCATCATCAAGAATTAATTGAGCTTCACTGCTTGCTTGGTCACCGTCTGCATCCGTCACAGTTATCGTTAGATCATCAAGCAAACCACCTACAGGCGTATTAACAATAAGCTCGGTAGTTAGCGTAAATGTCCCATCTTGAGCAATAGTCAGCGTTCCATATTTTAAGTTACCATCACTACTATTGATTAAATCGATGGTCCAAGCATCATTGCTAAATACCGAACTCGCCGTATCGTATGTTTCACCTGCATAGGTCAAACTTGAAATCAACGTGCCATCTGAACTGATTAAGTCGGCATTATTGCTAAACCAGTTTCCCGAAAACTCATCCCCCTCGGTAAGTTCAATTTCTATTGGTGAGCTTGTGTCTTCAGGGATATCATCTACTACACTAACGGTATATGTCTCAGCTTCAGACTGGTCGCCATCCTTATCAACGGCATAAATTGAAAAACTGAGTTCTAATGTGTTCTCGTCCGCTGGAACACCGTCAGGTTCATCGTGTTCAAGTGCACGGTATAGATCAAACTCGACAGTCCCATCGGTATTAAATCTAATTCTAAAGACGTCTTGCTCGCTTTCATCTCTTGCATATAACCAACCATTCGAGTCCGGTGAATCAAGCGAAACCAGGCTACCACTACTTGTTTTATAGCCGAGCGCATTGAACATATCGATATTCACGCTCACACTGGCGATAGAGTCTGAACCTTGTAATAGCGTAATGGATGGTGACGAGCCCTCGATGCCAGAATCAAGCGAATCATCATTCAACCCGCTTTCATTGACTGTGATTCCCTCTGTAATTACTAGTTCCGGAAACAAGCCATCATAGACCAGTATGTTGGACTCCGTAGAGATCTCGCTTCCATCAGAATCTCTCGCCACGATGGGCATAGAGATCGACAATTGCGTCCCATCACCTAAAACATGGTCAAGCGAGTGATAAAGCTCTACAGTTACATTAACGGTAGACGTATCATTTGATGGCAAAGAGAAGTCACTAGGTAACGTGACCCTAAATACAACGTCTCCAGTGTCTGAAATTGCGTCAAAGCTTCCATCATTGTTATCGTACCAAGTGACAGCCTCTCCGTTATAAGTAACAGCATCACCAAGCGTAGTTTTGACAGTATCTCCATCATTTATGTCAACACCCAGATACACAATCGGATCGAATGATGACGTAACTATCACATCCGTATTCGCTATGGCTGAAACCCCATCAGGAGCAATGTTTGTATCGACAGGTGTTTCGGTCAACTCGACATTGCCACTATTGATTAGCGCTTGTCCATTGTCGTTATCCATCACATTAATGTCTAAAACGACCGACGTGTTATCTTGGTCTGAGTCCATTGCAGTAACAACGAGAGGCACGTTTGGATCAGTATTTTCTTGTTGGTCGAGAGCCTGAAAAAGCTCAAAGGAGTAGGTAATGTCGCTATTTGCATCAATAGGTAATGAAGCATTGAGGGTAGCTTGAAAGATGGGAATCTGAGTTTGCCCATCTTCGTCAAGAATATAACCATCAAGTGTTTTGCCATCCGCAGAGACTTGATAAAGCACAACTTGTTCACCACTCGTCAACAAGGGTTGTTCAGAGACGATGAACGACAAAGATTCGAGGTAATCACTGCCAACCTCAACTTGAAAATTCCCTGAGCTCAACACACTTCCATTTGCGAGATCAGATTCTTTTACTTCTACCCCATTCAAATTATTTAAAGTTGGGTCTGCGCCATCCTTTAGAACATAGTCAATTTCATTCTCTACAAGCGGTGTGGCATCTAAATCTACGCCACCAATGGTCAACGGGAAAGTGACCGTATCACTGCTATTGAATTGATCGATAGGGTGCTCAAGAGTAAGCGAAATTGAAGCTAATACATCGTTACCCGACTCAACGCCACTCAATGTTAACGTAAATACAGTGACACCATTCGCAAATGCTGTAATTTGCTTTCCGCTGGAACTTAACGTGTAGCTAAGCTCATTATCAGAGACTGAGCTTGTAAGCCCTAATGCTTCTAACTTAGTAATAGATGACCCACCGAAATACAAACTACTCGGATCAGGGTTGTCAGATCCCGCGACAATATTGACAGTTCCTTCAAAGTTCAATATCGGGCCATCCAAAGGGACTTCTGTTACGTCTATAGTCGCATTGCCTACGTAACCTGCTTGTCCATCAGTAATGTCAATGGTCGCGTTAGCCAAGCCATAGTCTTGGGAGTCATCTGCAGCTAAATAGCTGAAAGAAACACTTTGCTCGACCGAATGATCTAGGTTTCGACCTGCATCAAACTGCCAAGAGCCATCAGAAAATACGGTTAATTCGCCTTTTTCTAAATTAAAACTTACGGATCCCCCCTCTAGAATTGACTTCTGCTCCCCGCCAGCCTCTACAAATTTCACATAAAGTGTTCCATCAAGATCAATATCATTTTCAAGTACATTGCCCGTAATTGTTTGATCTTCTACGACTGAGTATGTGTCATCTCTAATCACCGGATCAGAGTCATAAATAGTAATCGTTAACGGTGCCACAACCGTCTCTTGTGTACCGTCAGCATCACTTTGAATGCTTTCAACCAATACGTTAGTCACCAGCTCATCTTGACCTACACCATGATCAATCGCTTCATAAAAAGTAATTTGAACCGTACCATCATCATTGACCTCTGCAGAGAAAACTAATCGGTCGTCAGTCGATGTTCCTTGTAAGCTCAACCCATCTTCTGCAACAACAACATTTATAGATTGACCGACCGATGTAAGCGCGCTCAAACTTGGTTGCTCTGCATGCAGTGCTGGCACACCATTTTCTATGTTGATGGCTGCCGAGCTGCTTTGCTCACCAAAAAATCCAACGATGTTTTCAGAAAATACCGTTGAACCGGGTAGCACTATTGTCGGCATGGTATCGACCGCATGGTTGCCGGCGGCATCCAACACTTCAGCTTCAATGGTCCACGTGCTGTTTAGATTGAGAGTGTTTACGTCAATTCCGGTTACTGTCCACGAACCTGATGCATCAACAAGGCCAGTAAAATTCAGCGTGCTGTCTCCGTCACTTACCCGAATCGTCACCGCCAGACCTTGCTCTACACCACTGGTTGTCCCTCTCATTTCCGTGACTATACCCTCACGGAAATCATCAATGGCAAGGCCACCGCTAATATAAAAATCCGTATCGATATCAATGGTGGGAGCAGTGGCATCTATGGTCGTAGCCTCATCCATTGCTTTCGCTTGGTTGCCCGCTACATCATTCACGGAGGCAGATACGGTTAACGCCCCATCGGCTAACGTGGATAAGTTCGCCCCTTCGACTTGCCACAT